>CAYPTM010000111.1:0-7436 GCA_964413345.1 uncultured Elusimicrobiales bacterium | reverse complement strand
GGCCCAGTCCAAAATCCCCGTTTTCGCTACGAAAGAGAGATTCCAAACAGGCTCTGAAACTCGGAACGGATTGGGTTGTTTCCGCCGATTTGATAAGATTTAAATCCCGATGATAGCCAAAATAGCTTTTCCCATACCCCTCCGCCGGGAATTCGATTATCTTGTCCCCCCGGCGCTTGAATCCGCCGCCATTCCAGGCGCGCGGGTGCGCACCCAGTTCGGTCCCAGATGGGCCATTGGCTTCATCGTGTCGGTTTCTTCTGACGCCCCTGCCCCGAAGGGTTTTCAGCTCAAGGCCATTTCGGAAATACTTGATGTTTCCCCCTGCGGCGGCCCGCATTTATTGCCGCTGGCCTCGTTCATGAAGCGGACCTGGGGCGGAAGCCTCGGCGAGATACTTGGCGGCCTTGTGCCGGAATGGGCTCCCGCAAACCGTTCCCAGACCGCTGTTTCCAAAGAGGTTGTTCTGCCGGAAGCCCCGTTTTCCCTGAATGAGGGGCAGCGGGCCGTCCTTGATTCTTTCATGCCGGGAAAGGCCGGAGTCACGCTTCTGACCGGACGCCCGAAGACCGGCAAGACAGAAGTCTGCCTTCGCGCCGCCGCCGAGGCTGTGCGTCGTGGCGGGCAGGCCCTTGTGATAGCCCCTGATTTCGCCATGCTGGACGAACTGCGCCTGCGGGCGGAAGCCCTTGCCGGGGCGGGGAATGTGGCGGTCTGGCATTCCAAGGTCACCCCCGCCGGAAAGAAAAAGGTCTGGGAAACAGTCGTTTCCGGCGCTCCGCTGGTTTTGGTCGGTACCCGTTCCGCCGCCCTGCTGCCCTTTGCCGGACTGTCATTCTGCGCGGTTTGCGACGAGCACGATTCCAACTGCAAGGAAGAGGACCAGAAGCCGTATTACGACGTCCGTTCACTGCTCGAATTCCGGGCGGGAGAGACTGGCGTTCCGCTGGTCCTGTGTTCGTCGGTGCCGTCGGTGGAGTCCATGGTTCGCGCCAGGTCCGGGGTCATAAGGCTGGCCGAACTTGCGGAACCGGTCAGACCCGCCGGCTACAGCGTCGTCATAACGGCGAAGAAAGGCTCGCGTTCCAAGGCCATGTCGGACGAACTGCTCGCTTCGCTTGAGGAAACTCTCGCCGCCAGGGGCCAGGCCCTGCTTATACTGAACCGCAAGGGATTCGCCGCCGTTTCCCAGTGCGTTAACTGCGGCTGGATGCCGAAATGTTCCAACTGCGGCGCGCCTCTCCCTTACGCGGAACCGGGACGCCCTAGCGTAACCTGCCGTTCCTGCGGACGCGAGAACGGCGTCACTGAAAAATGTCCCCGCTGCGCCTGCGTGGTTTTCCGTTCGGCCGGGGCCGGAACGCAGCGCGCCGCAGCCGAGCTGAAAAAACTGTTTCCTTCCGCGCGGGTGCTCCGGCTCGATTCCGGCACCCTGGCCTCAAAGGGCGGGGAAGGCTATATAGCGGCTCGCGCCATGCGGGAAGGCGCCGCCGATATCGTGGTCGGCACGCGCATGCTGGCGCGGGGTTATGATTTTCCCCTCCTTCGCACCGCCGCGGTTCTGGACGCCGACACGGAAATGGCCGTCGCTGATTTCCGCGCTTCCGAAAAGACCGCGCAGATGCTCTTTCAGGCGGCGGGCATGCTGTCCGGAGGCAAGTTTTTCATACAGACCGCCAATCCCGCCTGTTCCGTCTTCGAGGCCGTGCAGAAGGGCGATTACGCCGCTTTCGCCGCCGCCGAGGCGGAGGAAAGGCAGGTGTTCCGGTTTCCCCCGTTTTCGCGCCTTTTCCGCATTCTGGTGTCCGGGCCCAAGCCCAAACCGTGTGAAAAGGCCCTCGCCAAAATAGCCGCCGCTGCCGCCGAAATGGAAAAGGAAAGCGGCATCGGGCAGGGACAGGCTTTCGACTGCGCCTCCCCTTCGCCGGCCTTCGTGCCGCGCGCCGTCAAATCCGCCAAATGGCAGCTTGTGGTCAAGGCCTCCAATCCGGAACTGGCCTCCCGCTTTCTGGACCTCGCGTGGGACCTGAAGCCGCCGAAGGGATACCGCCTCCGGGTCATAGCGGACCCGGTGGACTTCCACTGACCCCGCCCCGCCGCCCAAAATGCCCTAGCCCCGGGCGGCGCTCTTTTATAGAATTAATGGAATCCGCAGGAGCCGCGGTTTTTGTTCACACGCCGCGGTGCGGCTTGCTTATGACTACAAAAGAAAAGATTGAGATTTTGAAGCGCGGCACCGTTGACCTTGTCAACGAGGAAGAGCTTGGAAAGAAGCTCGAGAGCGGCAAACAGCTTGTCGTCAAATTCGGCGCGGACCCCACCCGCCCCGACCTGCACCTGGGGCACAGCGTGGTGCTTAACAAGCTGCGCCAGTTTCAGGACCTGGGCCACAGGGCCGTTCTGGTCATAGGCGATTTCACCGCCAGCATAGGCGACCCCTCCGGCCGGGACGCCACCCGCCCCATACTTCCCATAGAGCAGATAAAGGCCAACGCCGAAACCTACACCCAGCAGGCTTTCAAGATACTGGACCGGGAAAAAACGGACATCCGCTTCAACAGCGAATGGCTCATGCCGTTCATCGGCGGCGGTTTCGAGGGCGGCGTTTTCAATGGCGGTAGCGCGTCCCCCCTTCTGTCGGCACTGTCCAAGGTTACCGTGGCGCAGCTTCTTGAGCGCGAGGATTTCCGCAACCGCATGAAGGAGGGCAATCCCGTCACCCTGCTTGAGATGCTCTACCCGGTTTTCCAGGGTTATGATTCCGTCGCTCTCAAGGCCGACGTGGAACTGGGCGGACGGGACCAGCTTTTCAACCTCCTTATGGGGCGCAGCCTGCAGCGCGTCTACGGGGAGGAGTCGTCCCAGGTCGTGATGACAATGCCGCTTCTCGTCGGTACGGACGGCGTGAAGAAGATGAGCAAGTCCTACGGCAACTACGTGGGCCTGACCGAGGACCCGAAGACTATTTTCGGCAAGCTCATGTCCCTCTCCGACGAGATGATGTGGAACTATTACGAGCTTCTGACCAGCGAGGACCTGGCCCGCGTGAAGGCCCTGCATCCCATGGAGGCCAAGAAAAGCCTCGCGGCGGCGATAGTCGCCCGCCTTCATTCCGCGGAAGCCGGACGGCAGGCCCGCGAGGAATTCGAGCGGGTTTTCTCCAAGAAGGAACTGCCCGCGGATATGCCGGTTTTCAAGGTGAAGGAAGGGGCGCGCCTTTCGCAGGTAATATTCGGCGCGGGCCTTGCGCCTCCAATGAATGAGGCCCGCCGCCTGATAACGCAGGGGGCGGTTAAAATCGACGGCGGCAAGCAGCCGCAGGACCAGCCGGTTTCTCTGTCCGCCCCGGCTGTCCTGCAGGTGGGGAGCAGGCGTTTCTGCCGTCTTGAAAAGGAGTGACGCTTTATGCGATTGCGGGTCCGGACCGGCGCTGTCATCTCTCTCATTCTTGCCCTGTGCGGGGCGGATTGCCTCGCGCAGAGCGAGGCGCAGATGCGCAAGATGATAAAGGAGGAATTCAATAAAGCCTCCAACAGGACCATCCAGAAGGAATTGTCCAAAAAAGGTGTTTCCGCCAAGGAGGCCGGCATCTCGGTGCAGCCGGAGGACCCGGATTCCGCACCAGTCTGGCAGTTGACCGTGGCCGATGTTACCGGACACCTTTACGTGAAAGCCGCCGGACGTTCCAAGTGGGCGGCGGTGCAGGCCGGACTTCCGCTGGCTTCCGGGGACAGGCTCAAGACCGGGCCCGAGGAGGGCGCGGTCCTTCTGCTGGACAACACCGGCGGCATAGTCCTTGAGCCTGAAACCGAACTTGCCGTGGACGCGCTTTCATACGAGGAGTCTTACTTCACACTGGAGTCCGGCGCTGTCGTGCTGAAAGTTTCTTCCGTCGCCAGCAGGGGCCGCAGGCTGCTGGTGCGGACACCGTCCCTTGAACTCGACGCGCTGACCGGCGGGCTGGCCGTGTCTTACGACGCGGGTGGCGACAAGTCTTTCGCGGCCGCGCTGGAAGGGGGCGACGGGACCGCGTTCGCCGTGACGGACGGCAAGGCTTCCGGCGAGGGCACGCAGCTTCAGTCCGGCATGGAAGCGGTGGCCGTTCCGGGCGAGCCGATAAAGACCCGCAAGGTGAAGGTGCTGGCGGGGTTAAGCCAGTCACTGGAGGATATAACCTCCGCGCTTCAGGAGCAGGCTGCCGCCTACAGGCGTTTGGGCGCATCGGAAAAAAAGACAATGCGCGCCGCCGCTTTCAAGACAAAAGCCGCTTCATCCGCTGCTAAAAAAAGCGGTAAAAAACGTTCCAGTGCTGTTACCTCCGATGGACTCCCCAAGCTGAAAACATATGACAACGGGCGTTCCTCCCGCAAGGGCGGCGACTCCGAGGAGCAGCCGCAGAAGGAGTCCGGGGGCGTGTTCGGCAAGAATTCCATAAACTTCGGCAGCGACAATACCCATCGGGGCCGATGAGACTCTTTATGGCCGTGGAGCCGGGGGAGGCATTTGTTCAGGCCGCCCTTGCGGCGCAGAAAAGGCTTAAGCGAAGTTGCGCGGACGTGAAATGGACAGCGCCGTATTCCATGCATTTCACGCTGCATTTCCTGGGGGAAGTGCAGGATGAGCGTCTTGCCGCGGCGGAAAAGGCGCTTGAGGCCGTTTCAGTTTTTCCCGTGTTCGATGTCTTTCTGTCCGGGGCGGGGTTTTTCCCCCCGCAGGGCGCGCCGAGGGTCCTTTGGCTTGGCGTAGATGACGGGGCGGGGAACATGCGTTCTCTCGCGGAACTGCTGGGTTCCTCTCTGAGGAGCGGAGGATTTGAAACCGATGCCCGGCCCTTTGTCCCCCACCTGACACTTGGGCGGGTCAGGGGACCGCGGGGCATGAAGGATTTGCTGTCGGAGCTGGCCGGCCTTAGCCTCCCGCAGGAAAGGCCGTCGCTGTGCGTAAAGTCGGTGGAACTTATAAGAAGCGAACTGCGCCCGGAAGGGCCTGTTTACACGGTGCTGAAGTCTGTTAAACTTAAATAGCCGAGGCTTCCATGCTCTCAAAGAAACAGACGGTAAAAATTTTTGTATGGCCGGTCGCGGTTTTCGCGGCGCTTTTCCTGGGACGTTACCTTCTGCCGGGTAAGCCCGTATCCATCTCCGTGGGAGAAGGCTGGTCTGCTGGACAGGTGGCGGCCGAGCTCAAGAATAACCGCGTTATCGGCAGCAGAACTCTTTTCAAGATAGCGTACCGGCTTTTCCACGGCAGAAGAACTATCGCGGCCGGGAAATATTCCCTGCGGACCCGCATGCCCGCCGAGTCGGCCCTGCGCGTTCTCCTTCGTCCCCCCGATAAAACTTACAGGCGGCTGGTCATTCCGGAAGGCTGGAGAATGGAGCAGGTCGCCGAGCGCCTCGAGGCCCTGCATATCTCGGGCAGGGAGGACTTCCTCCGCCTGGCCAAATCCCGGGACGCGGAAGGCTATCTTTTCCCCTCAACCTACTTTTTCGAGGAAAAGACTCCTCCAGAAACGGTGCTCTCGGTCATGCGCCGGCAGTTCGACAAGCAGGTGGCTCCGCTTCTCAAGGCCGCGAATCACAAGACACTGCGCGAAAAGGAGCTGCTTACCATAGCTTCAATCGTTGAACGAGAGGCCGTAATGGATTCCGAGCGTCCCCTCATCGCGGCGGTATACCTTAACCGCGTGAAGCTGGGCATGGCGCTTGAGGCCGACCCTACTGTCCAGTATGCCCTCGGCTGGAACGAGAAGGAGCAGAGCTGGTGGGAGAAGGGGCTTTCCCTCAAGGATTTGAAGTATGATTCCCCCTACAACACCTACCGCTACAGGGGAATACCACCCGGCCCGATATGCAGCGCCAGCGTCAATTCGATAAAAGCCGTTCTGGCCCCGGCTGAAACAAACGCGCTGTATTTCGTCGCGGACAGGACCGGCTACCACATCTTCAATTCAAAGTTTTCCGAGCATCTGAAGGCCAAGGCTTCAGTAGAGGCAAGGGAAAAGGCCCGCAACAGGCAATCGCGCTGAGAATGCCGGATTGTTTTCCGCGGGGATAAACGTTGTATAATTGTTTTGTCGGGGGGCTGTAACACTATAACTGCGCTTGCGGGTCTGTATTGTAGGCTAATTTACTGGATAGGAGTAAATTCGGCATGCGGACCTGTGTCTCTTCTTCTGGACGTAACAAAGGTTTCACGCTCGTGGAACTGGCGGTTGTAATCGTAATAATAGGAGTATTATCCGCTTTCGGTGTGCCAAGATTCCGGCAGGCGGTGGAGCGTTCAAAGGCGGGCGAGGCCTTCGCCTACCTTAAGGCTTTTCAGTCCGCGCAGGAACGGTTCCTGTCAAGGAGCGGCAGGTATGCACTTTCCAGATACGAACTGGACATAAGCGTTCCCATACCAAAATATTTTTCCCTGGGACCGATTATAATTGATGGAGTAGATGGCGAGTCGTATGAGAGCGCGGCTGAGGACGGCTGGCAGCTTTCCCTTATAAGAAAAGGCCCCAGTGCCGGATATGGCGCGTACACAATCACATTCAGTCAGGAGGGGTTTCTCAACAGCAGCAACATTCCGGCTGAGATAAACCCCATGAGCAATTGATATCCCTGAGTGCCTTGCTGGATGTCCGCTGCCTGAGCAAATATCCTCTTGCGCATGAGGTGCCGTTCCCGTCTGACCCCGCTTGACATGGAAAGCCAAAGTTGGGTAAATATAGGTGTGAACCTCTCTAGGCTTCTGCGCTTTGCGCTAGTGTCCATGTGCCTGGTGCTGTTTTCCGGGGTGCTCAATCCCGGGAAGCAGGTTTTGTCCGCTTGCGCTGGACAGGAAGCGGTTCTTGTCGATTCCGAAACCGATGATTCAGACTGCTCCGGTCATATCAATGTTCCTGTTGCGGCGGCTGATTCATTTTCCTTCAATCCAGGAATAGTTTTCTTCAGGGTAGAAGTCCTGCCGGCTGTTTGTCTGTCCGGCATGGGTTTTACCTCCTCGCACTCTCCGCGGGCTCCCCCCGCCGCCTAAGCCGTTCGGCCGTACAATTATCAGTTAAATAATTTGTCTTTTCAGAAGACTTCTCGCTTTGCAGCGGGCGGCATTTTGCCATCCGCGCATGTAATATCACAACCAAAACAGGAGGCAGTTAATATGAAGAAAGCCGTAATGTCCGCAGTCGCAGTGGTAGTGTTCTCCGGAGTTGCCATGTGCCAGACCCAGCCCGCCCCCGTCGCCCCGGCCGCAGCACCGGCCCCGGTCGCCGTCAAGAAAGCCGTTGCCCCCAAGGCCGAAGCCAGGGAAACCAAGGCCGCGGTCAAGAAAATCAACGGCACCGTCAGCAGCTATGACGCCGCCACCGGCGCGCTGTCGCTGAAGTCCGGCAAGAAGGAAGCGTCCTTCACCATAGCCGCCGACGTCAAGATAGTCGACAAGGCCGG
>CAYPTM010000110.1:0-7468 GCA_964413345.1 uncultured Elusimicrobiales bacterium | reverse complement strand
ATCCCGTCTTTTGCGTGCCGGTATCCAGTGCATACACAAAATTAACATTCGTGCCGTATTTTCTGGCCAGGGAAGCCAAATGCGAAATATCTTCCTTGGTGGTCTTGCTGTTGAGAACTCCGTGGGTTCTGGTGTTTATGCCATTCTTATGCATGATATCCAGGGCCGCTACAGCACAGTCATATGCCCCTGCGCCACGGTTGGCATCCGTAGTTTCTTTAGTGCCATCGATGCTGACGCAAATGCTGTAACATTTCTTAAGCGCATCGATATGTTTTGCCACCATGAATCCGTTGGTGGCCATGGAACATGCGGCCCCGCGCCGCACTATGTGGTCTATCAGCTTCGGAAGGTCTGGATGCAACGTCGGCTCGCCTCCCTGCAAATCTATTTCCTTGGTGCCCATATCTATAAACTGGTCGATGTAGCTGAGCAGTTTATCTGTCGGAAGGTCGATGTTCTCCCGCCCCGGTAGATTGGCGAAACAATAAGAACACTTCAGATTACACCTGTTGGTTATCCCAAACGTAACCAATACCGGCGTAGGCCCTCCCCCAAGCTTATACTTTGCATATTTTGGCAAAATGCCTGCGGCAAGCTTTACCTTAGCGAACAACTTTGACTTTAGAGGATTCGTCATAATCGTAATTTTCAGCAAGTATAAACGCCCTTGCAGCAAGCTGCAAATACTGCTTCTTTCCCCCCCTCAAAATTTTTCCCGCCTTACCAGGCTCGATTAAGCTTTCAAAGCGGATATATTAAAAGCCTGCCGCGTTAGTAAAGTGCAACTTGAAACCGGCGGAAGCCGCCTTATCCTCGGCTTTCTTAAAGTGTATGTTTTTTGACCTTTTGGGACACTTAGCCCGTTTGCGAATGTGCAACTCCGTGCCCATCCTTGCCAGTTTACTACTTTCCTGAACCTTCCTTCCATTCCCAGATTTATTGTCGTTCGTCTCGTCAGTATGCTGAGCTTCTTCGCCTATCTTGCCTGTTGTTCTCCCCGTTCCCCATCCTTCGTACAGCTTGTTAAGGTACATTTCCCGGTGCCTCGTGCGGTGTCGGGTTACTGGTGCCTATAGCCTCTTGCCGCGCTTATCTCTGATAGTCCAAGTTGCAATCCGTTGCAAGGCAGCCCCCCCTTTTGTCCGGCGAGCAAGAGCTCTGTCTTTCCGGGGACTTTGAAAGCCGACACCCCGCAATATCTTTGCGGGGTGTCGGTTTGTTTAATGTGTCTGTTCCGCTTGTGTCAGTCCGGGAAAACCTGCATTCTGCAGTGTTTGCAGTCGAATTCAAGCCTTAAACGTTTATTGTGTTCGTCCACAAGGAACAGCGGAGTGTTCTTCCCCGGCGTGCAGAGGTTCAGGCTGCGCCTTACGCAGTAGCGGCAGGTCATCAACGGGAAAGCGGTTTCCTTTGGATTGCCCTTCTCCGCCCATTGCTCAACGTCCTGTATGCCCGCCGTTCGGTAAAAGCTTTCGGCCGCCCTGTTGGCGCAGTTTTCGTTCGCGGCTATTACGCCGCTCAGCGCGCCGGCGGGCGGCTTTATCGGGGAGGCCTCCTCGCGCGTGAAAGCGGTCTCCCGCGCCACAAGGTGCGCCTGTAAAGCCTTGCGCCTCAGTTCGTTCAGCGCGGATGGAGGGGCAAACGGCGGTTCTCCCTTGATTGTTACCTTTCCCGCTGTGAAGACGGTTCCCCCCAGCTTGGACAGATGGGTCCTGACTGCCTTGCCCGCCTGTTCCGGGTCGCGCGGTCTTTCGAAAGCGCATTTACTGTCCGCTTCGGATATAGCGCCGTCCGGGTCGCTCAGCCTGAGACGAAGCATCCCATCACTGGCCTCGAATTCCATATCCAGCGGTATCCTGCGCGCTATCGCCGCCTGCTTGAGTGCGCGCTTGTAGGCGCTGTCCAGATTTCTCGAGACAAGAGCCCCTTCGGGCGGCGAGGGAGGATGGTCCAGCGTATAGCGCTTGCCCTCGGCGGCGGTTATATACGCGCCGCTGAGCGTTCCGTCCGGCATGATGAAGGTCACTCCGTCGCCCGGGACGAGTTCCGTTCCGCAGTCCAGCTTGAAGGTCAGGCCGCGCACGCGCCGGGCCCGGCCCAGCGGTTCGCCCGCGTTTTTGGGAGTGAAATGGGAGGCCATGTCCTTGTCCGGCCCGTTTATGAAATAAGTCGTAAAACCCCGGTTGAAAACTTTAACCGGATTCGGCTTGAAATCCGTTGTTATCTCGCCTGAAGAAGCCTTTTTCAAACCCCGGCGCTTGATTATTTCGTCCAGGGCGCGGCGATAGTGCAGAACGGTTGTCCTGATGTAATCCTCGTCCTTCAGGCGGCCTTCTATTTTGAAGGATGTCACCCCGGCGTCTATCAGTTCTTCCAGTTTTTCGGTAAGGTTAAGGTCCCGAAGGCAGAGGGCGTGGAGCGGGCGTCCCGCCGGCTTGCCGTTGGCGTCTTCTATGCGGTAAAGCTTCCGACAAGGCTGGGCGCATTCCCCCTTGTTGGCGCTTCTCCCCCCCATCGACCAGCTAAGAAAGCAGCGTCCGCTATAGCAGACGCAAAGCGCTCCGTGGATGAAAGCTTCAAGTTCAATGTCCTTCGCCGTTTCGCGTATGCGCTTTATTTCCGGCAGGGAGAGTTCTCTCGCCAGTATCGCGCGCTTGAACCCTGCCTTCTGCAGAAACAGCACCCGTTCCGGAGAATCGTTGTGCATCTGCGTGCTTGCTATCAGGGGCATGGGAGGCAGTTTCTGCCCGCAGAGGCCCAAGTCCTGCACTATGAGCGCGTCCACTCCGGCGCCGTAAAGCTCCGTCGCCAGCGCGGCGGCCTCGGGCAGTTCCTCGTCGGTCAGTATGGTGTTGAGAGTGGCGTATACCTTGACGCGGTACTGGCGCGCGTATGCCGTCAGCGTCGCTATGTCCGCAATCGCGTTCCCGGCCGCCTTGCGCGCGCCGAAGCGGTCCGGACCTATGTAAACGGCGTCGGCTCCGCAATCAACGGCGGCCTTGCCGCAGGCAAGGTCCCTGGCCGGCGCCAGCAGTTCAAGATGAGTTTTCATCAGGCGGCGAAATCCCTGATGCTGACGGTATGATATCTGGTTCCGGCCGGGTAGTTCTCCCAGCGGTTTGTGGAGGTCGATATCTTGATTTCCTGGGCCTGTTTTACGGCCTCGTCCTGCGCGGCCTGCGCCTGGGCGGGCTGTTGCGGGGGCGGCTCCTTTTTAGCCTGTCTGCCCGAACATCCGGCTATGACCGCCACGGCAAGGGCGCACACGCCCGCGAAACCGAATTTCCACAGCGCGGATGTGTCCTTTTTAGACGCTCCGGTTTTTGCGGCCATCTCTTCCAGTTTCCTACGCATGGTTTTCTCCTTTGAGGTTCCTGTCCGTAACGGGGCCCTGCGCGGGGCTGCCCGACAGCATTTCCTTTTCTTCCCTGTCCAAAGCTCCGGCTATAGCCTGCCTGTTTTCAAGTTCCGAGGCAAGCAGAATTTTCCTTGCAAGGCCATAGCACTTCCCCGCCATTTCGGCGTTGCCGTCAAGCGCGGCCAGCCGTCCCAGATTCCATGCCCACAGCGGGTTTGCCCCGTCCAGCCGCCCGGCCTTTTTAAACAGTGCCGAGGCCCCGTCGAAGTCGCTTGAAGCGAAAGCCTTTATTCCCCTGTGCACAAAGCCGTAGGCGTCCCGGCGCAGCATTTCCGGGGAAAAGAAATCGCAAAGCCCGGGTTCCATCGCGGCGTGTTTTTCGGGCAGCGTCCCGGTCACCGCCGCCTTGACCGCCTCAAGCGCGTTCAGCATGGCAAGGGCGAAATTCTCGTAGCCCTGCTTCCCCTCCAGCATGGCGGCTTTGAGCAGGGCCTGGAAATTGGCCTCGCGGAGTTCTTTCGCCGTTTTGGCGTATTTCTGCGCTATCGGATATTCCAGCGCAAGTTCGTGCATGAACGCCGATACCGCGTCCGCTGAATAGGCCGTCATCTTGCAGCAGTTGAGGTAGGCGTCCTCAAGCTGGTCGGGCGGGGACTGCCTGAGCGTGTCCGCTATGGCCAGGAGCAGGCGGTTTATCTGCGAGGCCAGCAGTTCGTCCTCGAACCCTGCGTCGCCGTCCAGCACCAGCCGCCTGCGCGCGCGCGACAGCGCCTCAAGTATTCCGTCCCGCTGTCCGGGCTTCGCGGCGCTGACCCTTATGGCCGGACGCCCAGTTCCCTCGGAATACTTCTCCGGCGTTTCCGCGCGGAAGCCCGCCTGTGAAAGCAGCGTCAGCAAAAGGCCCTGCGGCGGGCAGAACAGGTGTTCCATGCCCGGCGTTTCGGAGCCGTAAATCCATTCGAGGGAGGCCTGTTTCATGGCCTCGTCCCCTTTTGTAAAATTTTCAGCGGCAAGTTCTATGTCCGGCAGTTCCAGAAGGAGCTGTCCCCCCGGTTTAAGAGTGCGGTAGCATTCCGACAGGAAGTACGCGCTCTTGAAAAAGCCGAGGTGCTCCATGAGCTGGCCCGCGTATATCTCGTCGAGGGATGCGTCCCCTATGCCGTTAAAATCCCAGGCCTGCATCACCACGTCCGCCACGAGCGAATCCTTCCCGTCGGCGTTTATCCAGCCCGGGCGGTAATCCCGCCCGCACCCCATGTTAAGGCGTGTCATCTTTTCCCCTTGAAGAATCCCCACAGGTCCCGCTTGGAGCGTATGGTCCTGTTCATGCTCCTCCTGGCTTCCATGAAGAAGCGTTTGAAGGGATTCGCCAGCTCTTCCTTGAAAATCTTCTGCTCTATCTTGTAGAAGCACATCGGGTCGTTATGGTAATGCCCCGTCAGCATGTGCGACATCTCGTTGCAGCCGCCTTTGCAGGACAGTCTGAATTCGCATCTGGAGCAGTTCTTGCCCAGTTCGAGCGGATCGAAATCGCGGTTGTAGGCGAAACATTTCGGGTCGTTCCATATTTCCGCCACGCTGCGTTCCCTGACGCTTGCTTCCACCGCCAGGCTGTTCATGGACAGGCAGCCCTTTACTCCGCCGTCGCTTTGTATGCCGAGCACGCTTATCCCGGCCTGGCAGCCCTGCCATTCCTCGCACAGCATAAGGTTCGGGATTATGTAGGAATTGTATCCCAGGTCGTGCGCCCCTATCGCCGGCAGTTGTTTGGGCGTGTACATCTTCTTGAGCGTGCCGAGGAAGACCCCAACGGAGTAGAACTCCTCCTCGTTGAGCAGGTTGGTCCGGGCGAAGCGGTCGCCTTCCGCCCCGGCGGTCTGCACCTGCCAGGCTATTCCGCGGTTGAGCAGCATATCGCGCAGCGCGGCGAGCTGCCCTATGTTTTTCTTGTGTATGGTGGTTATGACGCTGACGGGTAGGCCCGCGGCGGAGGCTTTGTCTATGAAGGCCCACGCCTTGTCGAACGCGCCTTTGGCTCCGCGTATCTGGTCGTGGAGAGCGGGGTCGGCGGCGTCTATGCTGACGGCCACCGCGCGCGGGGAAAGGGCCTTCAGCTTGGCTATGGCGTCCTTCGGGGCGGTTGTCCCGTTGGTGATGATGGAAAGCTCCATTCCGTTGGAGCGTATACGGGATGCCACTTCGTGCCAGTCCGCGCGCATGAACGGTTCTCCGCCCATCAGCGCCACGCCGAGGCAGCCGGCCTCCTTGAGGCCGTCGCACAGCCGCATGGCTTCCTCGTGCGAAAGCTCGGCCTTGCGCGCCTTGCCAGCCGAGGAGCCGCAATGCTCGCAGCGCAGGTTGCAGGCGAGCGTGAATTCCCATACGGCGCAGCCGAGGGTGTATTCCTGCTGGTTCATGCGGCCTCCCTGTGGGCTTTTGAAAGGGGCTGTGCGATGACCAGCCATGCAAGGGCGGCGGCGAACGCAGCCCACGCGTAAGCGGACGACGCCACCTTCCCGAACAGGAGTTCCCATCCTGACAGTACTCCCGCCGTACTTCCCTTGGAGAAACGGTATGTGAACGAGTCGACCACCTGCTTGGCGCGGTAGCGCGCGTCGTAGGAAAGCGGTATGTATATCAGTTCCTTCACGGCGCGGAAGATGGAGTAGTCAATCATCTTGAATATGCCGAAGCCCATGGCCGCCACCGGCAGCAGGGGCGTGGCCAGCAGCACCGCCGCGAACGCCAGGTGAATGGCGGGTATGGCGGTCATTATGCCCCTGAAGGGCACGCGCTTCAGCAGTATCGGGGCCAGCAGGAACTGTATGACGCAGCCTCCGCCGTTGACCATCATCCAGAACGTGCCCAGATAGGCTGTGCGGGCGTCCTTCTCCGGGTAAGCGGATTGTATGAACTGGTAGAAATTGAGGTTCAGCATGGTGGAGAGCACCTGCGTCAGGAATATTATGCCCATCAGCAGGGGCAGCACCGGGTATTCCTTCAGCACGGACAGGTGCAGTGGCTTGTGTTCCCGCGCCTCGGTTTCGGAAGGTTTGGGCTCCCCGACCATTTTATAAGCCCAGTATATGAGGGCTCCCGCCGGGACCAGCGCCCCGGCGGAAATGAGGAGCATGTGTTCCGTCCCTATCGCCTTGGCGTAATGCCCGATGAACCATCCGGCCAGCATGGGGCCGATGGCTCCGCCGCCGGCTATGGGGCCGTTGAAAACCTTGGCCTGTCCGCTTGAGAGCGTGCTGTTGATGAAAGACCAGTACTGCTCCACCAGTATGACTATGTAGGCTTCCGCGAAAACATACAGCGCGCCCGCCGTGTAGCGGGAGGCACCGGCCTTCAGCGCCAGGTATGCCCCGGTGAATATCAGCGCGGATATCAGCATGTTCGACAGCAGGGTCTTGAGGGGGCCCAGCGCGCTCAGGGCCTTGCCGTACAGGTATATCATCAGCGCCAGTGCGAAGGGCGCGGCCGTCATGGCGTAGGGCATTTTTTGCGCGCCGTAGGCGTCCATGAAGATCGACGCCGCCGAACTGCGTATGAACTCGTATCCCCCCACCAGAAAACCCGCCGAAAGCGATACCGCCACCATCGGCCATACCAGACGCCTGCTGTCCAGTTCCGCTGTCATCTGTGTCAAAGCTCCTTTCTTTCGAACCCGGCCGCCGTGAAGGCGCGCGCGGATGTCTCATCCTTTGTCAGCGCGATTATCTGCCAGCGCTCAAGCGGGCCGGAGAAGAGGCCTTTGGCCGCCTGTATCTGCCGTTCCGCGTCCAGCGCGATGAACGGCTCGTCCAGAATCATGAAGCCGGGCTGAGGAAACTGCACGCCCGCTATGGCGGTCCTGAGGGAAAGCCACGCCAGGTCCAGCGCTCCGGAGGACAGCCAGGCCGCGGGTTTTTCCCCCAGCGCGCTGTGCCGGACGTAAATGTTGTCGAGGCTGAGGGAGCCTCCTCCCCCTATGCGCATGCCGTTGTATTTCCCGCCGCTCAGGGCGGAAAGAACGGGTCCGGCGGAGTCCGCTATTTTGAGCGACAGCTCCACTTCCGACGCGGTAATCTTCTCTATAACCGCCGCCGCGAGCTGCCCCGCCTC
>CAYPTM010000109.1:0-7487 GCA_964413345.1 uncultured Elusimicrobiales bacterium | reverse complement strand
GCGAAAGGCGGGAATCGCTTGATAGTCTGTCCCGTGTTCTGTTGACGGCTTCCGGCGGGCCTTTCTTCCGGCGCAGAGGCAGTCTTGACCGCGTTACGCCTAAAGAGGCTCTTAAGCATCCCCGCTGGAAAATGGGGCGCAAGATAACCGTGGACTCCGCCACGCTGATGAACAAGGGTTTCGAGGCCATGGAAATGCAGAGCCTTTTCGGCCTGCCCCTGGGTAAGATTAAAATCGTGGTGCATCCGCAGTCCATAATCCATTCCGCCGTGGAATTTTGCGACGGTTCTGTGCTGGCGCAGATGTCGTTGCCGGACATGCGCCTGCCCATACAGTACGCCATAACCTATCCCGCGCGGCAGCCTTCGCGGGTGGAAAAGCTGGACCTTTTCTCCCTCAGGAAGCTGGAGTTTTTTGAGCCGGATTTCCGCCGTTTCCCCTGCCTCTCGCTGGCGCTTGAGTCTGCCCGGCTGGGCGGCACCTTCCCCGCCGTGCTCAGCGCGGCGGACGAGGTCGCCGTGGAGGCGTTCCTCGCTGGGGAGATAAGGTTCACGGATATCGCCCGCGTGGTGGAGGCGGTGCTGAGGAGAAACTCTTCCTCCGCCCTCCCCCCTTCTCTCGCGGAGGCCGTGGAGGCCGATTCCTGGGCCCGGGCCAAGACCGCCGACATAATAGCCGGCGGGCATTACAAAAAGAAAACAGCAAAGTAGAGGTTGCGCTATGGGAATGATTTACACAGTCCTTTCTGTCATAATAACTTTCGGCCTCGTGATATTCATTCACGAACTGGGCCATTTCCTCGCCTGCAAGTGGCAGGATATCAAGGTTGACGCCTTCTCCTTCGGCTTCGGCCCGGAGCTTTACGGCTTCACCCGGGGCGAGACGCGCTACAAAATCTGCGCCATACCCCTGGGCGGCTATGTCCAGGCCGCTGGCGAGGACCTTTCCAATTCGTCCGGCAATCCGCGCGAATATTTCGCCAAGCCGTGGTACCGCCGTCTCATCGTCGCCCTCTCCGGCCCGGGGATGAACTATGTGCTGGCTTTCCTTCTTTTCTCCGGCGCCATCTACTTCACGGGCGAGCCCGTGTTCTCAACCCAGCCGGTAATCGGCGAGGTCATAGAGTCTTATCCCGCCGACATATCCGGCCTCAAGCCGGGCGACCGCGTTCTTTCTGTCAATGGCAAGGAAATGGCCACATGGGAGCAGCTCGCAACCACCATACATACTCTGCCGGAACAGGATATTGCTGTCCGCTATGTCCGTGCCGGACAGGAAAGCTCGATTACCCTGAAAACCAAAAAGGACCCTTCCGGTTCCTATGGCGTCATCGGCATTTCCCCGGAAAACACCTATAAGCCCATACCCTTTCTGATGTCTATAAAGCTTGGCGGCTACCAGTGCTGGTACTGGTCAAAGGAAACCGTCACCACGCTGGCGTCCAAGATTTACAAGCGAGAGAAGCCTGATGTAGCCGGGCCCGTGGGCATAGTCCACATGGTCAGCAAGGCGGCCAAGACCGGCTTCGCTAATCAGATTTTCCTGCTGGCCCTTATATCGGTGGCCGTGGGCATATTCAACCTTTTCCCCATCCCGATACTGGACGGCGGCACCTCGCTGCTGTTCATATGGGAAGGCATAAGCGGCCGCAAGCTGACCGAGAAGCTGGTCGGCGCTGTGAATTCCGTCGGCTTTGTGGTCCTGATATCCATATTCCTGTTCGCCACTTACAGTGACTTCGCGCGCCTTAAGGCCACAAAGGCCGCAAAGGCGGCCATTTCCGCACCGGCGCAGCAGCAGGCCGAGCCTGCCGCCGGGATTTCCAAGTAAGCTTTATGAAGGCCCGCCGTACGCGCACGGTAAGGATAGGCCCCTATTCGATAGGCGGCGGCAATCCAGTGCGCGTGCAGAGCATGTGCAATACGGACACTCGCGACGTGCGGGCGACGGTCCGGCAGATTCTCTCCCTTGAAAAAGCGGGCTGTGAGATTATCCGCGTCGCGGTGCCGGACATGGCCGCCGCCAAGGCGCTGGGCAAAATCATCCGGGCCATTCATATTCCTCTTGTCGCTGACATACATTTCGACCACAATCTCGCGCTCGAGGCAGTAAGGCAGGGTGTGGCCAAGATTCGCATAAATCCGGGCAATATAGGCGATTTGTCCAAAGTCCGGGCCGTGGCCGAGGCTTGCAAGGCTGCGGGCATTCCCATACGGATTGGGGTTAACGCGGGCTCCCTCCGCGCCCTCAAAGGGCTGGACGGCGCTCCCGGCTGGACTCCCCGCCAGTGGGCGGCCGTGATGGTCCGGGAGGCTTTGGAAGAAGTGCGCGCCCTTGAGAATTGCGGTTTCCGGGACATTCTCGTTTCCCTTAAGGCCGACGATATCGCCCGGACTGAACTTGCCTGCCGCCTTTTCGCATCCAAAAGTGATGTTCCGCAGCACATAGGTGTTACGGAGGCCGGCAGCCTGATTCCTGGCGCAGTAAAGTCCGCGCTGGCGCTTGGTTCTCTCCTGAAGGACGGTATAGGGGACACGATACGGGTTTCACTTACCGAAGACCCCGCCCTTCAGCTCCGCTGCGCTTACGAAATTCTGAAGTCCCTGGGCCTCAGGGAATACGGCCCGGAAATAATATCCTGCCCCACCTGCGGTCGCTGCCAGGTCGATGTGGTAAACACCGTCGCGGGGCTGGAAAAGCGCATTTATTCAGACGCAGCCCTCGTGAAGGCCGCTTCCGGCCTCAGGATAGCCGTGATGGGCTGCGCGGTAAACGGCCCCGGCGAGGCCCGCTCCGCCGATTTCGGCATAGCGGGCGGCAAGGGATACGGCCTCTGGTTCGAGAAAGGCCGCATTGTCCGCAAGATACCGCAGAAACGCTGGATTGCGGCCATAGTGGCCCGCATAAAATCTTTCGCCTTATGATGCTCATGGGAAAGTTATGAGATTGACCAGCTATTTCGTCCCGACATTGAGGGAAGCCCCGCAGGACGCGGACACCATCTCCGCGAACCTGATGCTGCGCGCCGGGCTTATACGGAAGCTTTCCAGCGGCATATACGAATGGCTGCCTCTCGGCCTGCGCGTGCTGCGCAAGGTCGAGCGGATTATCCGCGAGGAAATGGACGCGGTCGGCGGGCAGGAAGTGGCCCTGCCGGTCATACAGCCGCGCGAACTGTGGGAGGAAAGCGGCCGCTGGGGCGTTTACGGGAAAGAGCTTTTGCGCATTTCCGACCGCAAGGAAGCTGAATTCTGCTTCGCGCCAACGGCTGAAGAGGTCATCACCAACATGGTGCGAAGGGACGTGCGCTCTTACCGCCAGCTTCCGCTTTTGCTTTACCAGTTCGGCACTAAATTCCGGGATGAAATAAGGCCGCGTTTTGGCGTAATGCGTGCGCGGGAGTTTTACATGAAGGACGCCTATTCCTTCCATGCCGGGGAAGAGGATTGCGAAGCCTGGTACGGCAAGATATACAAGGCCTACGACAATATTTGCCGCCGCTGCGGCTTCCGCTATCAGGCGGTGGAGGCGGAATCCGGGCCCATTGGCGGCAATTTTTCCCACGAGTTCATGGTCCTCGCCGACACCGGCGAAAACGACATCGCTTTCTGTTCCTGCGGCTATGCCGCTAACACAGAGAAGGCGGAATCCGCGGAGCCTGTTTTCCCCCCGTCCGACCCCGCCTCTTTCGAGCCGATGCGGGATGTGGACACCCCCGCCGCATATACCATAGAGGATGTCTCCAGGCTTCTGGGCCTATCCCCTGAACGCTTTATAAAGACGCTGTTCTTTATAGCCGATGGAAATCCTGTTCTGGCCCTTGTGCGGGGCGACCATACGCTGAATGAGAACAAGCTTCGCCGGGCATTGGGCGCAAAGACGCTTGAGAAGGCTTCCGAGGACGTTTATACCGCCATAACCGGCTGCGCCGTAGGCTTCGCCGGTCCCGTAGGCATACGGGAGAAATTCAGCAATCGTCCCGGAGCAAAACCGCTTAAGACCATAGTCGCGGATTTCGCGCTTAAGGGCGTCGTAAACGCGGTTTCCGGCGCAAATATCACGGACAAGCACACTGTCGGCGTAAACCTTGGCCGGGACTGGAATCCTGATACTTTCTGCGATCTCAAGGTGGCCGGCGCGGGCGACCGCTGCGTAAAATGCGGGAAGCCCCTGTCTTTCATCAAGGGCATAGAGATAGGCCATACTTTCAAGCTCGGAACAAAATATTCCGTCGCCATGAAGGCCGAATATCTTGGCGAGGATCAGAAGCCGCGCCCCATGGTCATGGGCTGTTACGGCATAGGCGTGTCCCGCATCGTTGCGGCCGCAATAGAGCAGGGCCACGACGGAAACGGCATAATCTGGCCCGCGCCCATAGCCCCGTTTGAATTCAGTCTTATCGCCATAGGCGAGGGCCCCGAGGTCGTGGCAGCGGCGGACAGGATTTATTCCGACATGCTGGCTGCCGGCATGGACGCGCTCATTGATGACCGCGACGAGCGGCCCGGCGTCAAATTCAAGGACGCGGATTTGATGGGCCTGCCTTATCGCGTCGTGGTCAGCGAGAAGACGCTGAAAGACGGCGAGTGCGAATTCAAAAAAAGGACGGACGGACAGCCGGTGCGCTGGAAGCTGACGGAACTTCCGGCCAGGCTCAGGACACTTTCTCCAAAGCACCAGTAGCCCCGTTCCGAAAGGAGCGGGGTTCCCTGGCTGTTAATGCGAATCGCCCCCCTGTCCGCAAGGACAGGGGGGTAGTTTTTTCTTCCGGTCCGGCGCTTTGCAGGGGCCGGAAGCGGGGCAAAACAAAAACCAGCCTCTTCTTCATCGGCTGGTTTGTTCGGGCGAAGCGCGGGATAGCGAGTTTCAGTCGTCTTCCCGGGCATAACGCTCCGGGTTGGCCTTGAATTTGTTTCTGGCTTCCTTGGAATTGAAAAAATATGTCTCGCCCTTGTATTTGGCGGCCGGCGTGAGCGTGTTCACAGTGAATGGGACGCGTTCCACCGGGCAGTTTACGTGCTGGCCCATCTCGTTTGTGTTGGGGATGTAATCGTAAGCCTGCTCATCTTCCTCCACTGCCGTTTGCGCGTTTTTGACCGACGCGCAGGAGGAAGCGGCCGTGCAGGCAAGACCCAAAACCCCGTATAGTAACAGTCTGTTCATAAAGTGAACTATAGCAATTATTTCCCCGTTTATCTCGGTTTGCGGCGGAAAGACAAAAGTAATAATCTTTCATTATGGTGACGAATCCGGAATATTCTATTTCCCCCCTTGGCGGCGTGGATGGCGGAAAGCTTTATGACTGTTTCATGGAGGCGTTTTCCGATTATCAGGTCCCGGTTTCGATGGACAGGCGGACGTTCGACTGGAACAACGCCCTGCGCGGATTCTCGCCGGAGCTGTCCGTAGGCGCATTCATCGACGGGCGGCTGGTCGGGTTTATTTTCAGCGGCCGGGGCGTGTGGCGCGGCAGTATTACTGCGTATGACATGGGGACAGGCGTAATTCCCCCCTGCCGTGGACGCGGCATATCCAAGGCGCTTCTGCGGGGATTGGCCGAACATCTTGAGGCGCACAATGTGGGTTCCTATCTTCTTGAAGTCCTGAAGACCAATACGCCGGCTTTCACTCTTTATAAAAACGACGGTTTTTCAATAACGCGCGGCTTTCTTTGCTTTCGCGCGGACAGGGAACATGCGATGGCTAAACTTTCCGGCGCGGAACTGCCGCGCGGTTTTTCCTTCGGCGTTCTGCCGGATATACCGGACAGCCGTCCTGAATTCTGCGACTGGAATGCCGCCTGGCAAAACTCCTCGGATGCGCTGCGTCGTTATCCCGGTCCGGTAGAAAAGGCCGGCGTGTTTTTTGGCAAGGAACTTGCGGCTTACGGCGCGGCGAAAATTGCCGGCGATATACCTCAGATAGCGGTAAGAAGGGACTTCAGACGGCGGGGAATCGGACGGGCCCTCCTGTTGAAGCTGCTTTCTTCCCTGACCGATAAAAAGACTGTGTCCGTCATAAATGTGGACGAAGGTGACTCCGCATCTTCCGCGTTTTTCCTTGAGGCCGGTTTCGACCTCCTGACAGAACAGTTCGAAATGATAAAGAATTTCCCCTGGCGTAGTTAGTAACTTATGGCACGAGCCTATTATTCAGCCTCAATACCTGATTTTCTGCGCACATCCGACAATGTGATACTCGGACAGCTCGCCCGCGCGCAGGGTACTGTTGACGAACAACAGATACGCGCATGGCTTGAGGAGATACGCATACTCCGCTCATCCCTAGAGGGATTGTCCGGTCAGCTCTATCTTGAGTTTTCCATACCCCGCATGGGCAAGCGAGTTGATGCCGTAGTCTTGTACAACGGCGTGGTTTTCCCGCTCGAGTTCAAGGCTTTTTCCAGAGCTTATGACTCAAGCGCCATAGACCAGGTGGTTGACTATGCTTTGGACCTGAAGAACTTTCATGAGCATAGCCATGACAGGCCAATACTGCCTATTCTTGTCGCCACACAGGCTCCGTGCTATATCAATTCAATCAACTCATCCGCGGATAAGGTTTTCTGGCCGCTTCGCGCTAATGAAGCTACCCTATCCCCTCTTTTGAGAGAGGCCGGCAATGTCGCTGCTTCTTCCCCTCTGGAAGCGGACCTGTGGGAGAATTCCGGTTATAAGCCAACGCCGACCATCATTGAGGCGGCACAGGCTTTGTACCGGGGGCATAGCGTGGCTGAAATTTCCAGAGCAGATTCCGGCGCTATAAATCTGAGCAGGACCGCCGCGGCCATACTGCGCATCATCGAAATGTCTAGAAGCAGAGGACAAAAATCCATTTGTTTTATTACGGGTGTTCCCGGCGCCGGGAAAACTCTGGCGGGATTGAATCTCGCCAACAGCTGGCATGACCCGGAGAAAGGAGAGCATGCGGTTTTCCTGTCCGGCAACGGTCCGCTGGTTGAAGTGCTTCGAGAAGCCCTTGTCCGCGATGAGTTGTCCTCCGCCAGCGTCAATTCGCGCCATCCCAGGCGTTCCGAAATACAGCCTCGCGTCAACGCGTTCATACAGAACATCCATCATTTCCGTGATGACGCACTGGAGGGCGACCGTCCGCCTGTGGAACATGTGGTCATTTTTGATGAAGCGCAGCGAGCGTGGACAATGGAGCAGACAGGGGAATTTATGCGCCGCAAAAAGGGCCGGCCTGATTTTTCCATGTCGGAACCGGAATTCCTGATCAGTTGCATGGACCGCCATTCGGACTGGGCCACGATAATTTGTCTTGTCGGTGGAGGGCAGGAGATAAATACCGGTGAAGCCGGTTTGCCGGAGTGGTTTGCCTCGTTAAAACGCAGCTTTCCGGACTGGCACATATATCTGCCTCCTGACTTGCGGGATGTTGAGTATACCCGCGGTGGTCCATTGTTCTCTGTGGAGGATTTCCCTAACTTGCACTCTGGTGAAAGCGATTTGCATCTTGCGGTATCG
>CAYPTM010000108.1:0-7505 GCA_964413345.1 uncultured Elusimicrobiales bacterium | reverse complement strand
CCGGCCCGCAGGAGCAGGGCCATCCGCAAATACTGTTTGTCCCGGTCAACAGGCCTGGGCAGAAAACAGCGGATGCCGCTCCCGGGCCGGAGGCCGCCCCTCCGGCAGTAACGGAGGTCCGGAATGCTTAGGGCTCGCGCCTTCTACTGCACTGGCATTTTCGAGCGCAACAGGAGCGCGGCGGCGAGGACGGTAGTGAACATAGGGGGGGCGCGCTCGTCCAAATCGCACAGCATAGCGCAGCTTCTCCTTATGAAAGCGGCCAACGAACCGCGCAAGGCCATAGCGGTAACGCGCAAGACTATGCCGGCGCTGAGAATGACGGCGCAGAAACTGGTTCTGGACCTGGCCCGGGAATACGGCCTTTTCAGCCCGGAAGCCTACAGCAAGACCGATGGCATCCTGAGGATAAACACAAGCGTAATCCGTTTCTTTAGCATCGACGACCCGGAGAAGGTAAAGAGCACCGAATTCAACTATATCTGGATGGAAGAGGCCAACGAATTCGAGTACGGCGACTATATAACGCTGCTGACGCGCCTGTCGGCCCGGTCGGAGGATGGGGAACGCAACAGGATATACCTGAGCATAAACCCCTCGGACGAGGACGGCTGGATACCGCGCAGGCTGCTCCAGATGCCTGACACGGAGACAATACGCTCAACCTACAGGGACAATCCTTTCGTCCCCAAGGACTACGTGGACACCCTGGAGGCCCTCAAAGGGCAGGACGCCTCCTATTACCGGATATTCGCCCTAGGGGAATGGGGGAAACGCAGCAATGCAGTCTATTCCCCTCCGGAATACGCGGATGAGCTCCCATCATCCTGGGACGACGCCTTTTGGGGACTGGATTTCGGCTACAACAATCCGGCCGCGCTTGTGGAAGTGAGGATTAAGGACGGCAGGGCCTGTGCGCGGGAGGCGCTTTACTGCTCCGGCCTGACAAACGCCGACCTTTGCCGCAGAATGGAGGCGCTGATAGAGCCCACGCGCAGGGGGGAGCCAGTATACGCCGACAGCGCGGAGCCGGGCAGAATCGAGGAACTATGCCGGGCCGGGTTCAACACCATCCCGGCGGAAAAATCGGTGCGGGACGGCATCGACGCTGTAAGGCGGGCGGCCCCGCGCATCACAAAGGATTCAGTCAATCTGGCGGGGGAAATGCGCTCCTACAAGTGGAAGACAGACAAGGGCGGCAGACTGCTTGACGAACCGGTCAAATTCAACGACCACGCTCTCGACGCCCTGCGCTACGCGGTGCACACGCACTTCAGGGAGCGGGGAACGCGCCCGTCGCTGACAGTGTTCGGAAACTGAAAACCAGGAGGAGGAAGAATGAACTGGCTGGAAAAAATGCTGGACAAGGGAGCAGGGAAACTCGGCTACGCGAAAGCGGCGCCGGAGCCTTCGATGTATCAGTTGCAGGCCTGCCCGGCCGCTAGGCTGCCGGACCCGGCCGCGCATAACTATGCCGCATACTCCCGCGCATACACGGACAGGGGCTGGATATACGCCTGCGTTTCGGCCATAACGGACGCGGTGGCAAGCCTGGAGCCGCGCCTGCGGGACGGCAGGGGCGGGATAGTGCGGGCCCATCCGGCGCTGTCCCTTGTCGAGAGGCCGAACGCCTTCATGTCCGGACGGGCGCTCAAGGCCTTCCTGTGCGGCTCGCTGGAGCTGACCGGCAACGCCTACATACTCAAGGACAGCAGGGTAAACGGCAGGCCGACGGAACTCTTTCCGCTGCTGCCCCAGCTGGTCGAAATAATACCGGGCAGGAACACGGCCAGGCCGGTTAAGGAATATCGTTACCGCGCCGGCGGCAGGGCGGTGTCCTACCTGCCGGAGGACGTCATCCACTTCAGGTACTTCAACCCGTCGGACTTTTTTTACGGCCTGTCCCCGCTGGCTGCGGCCCGCCACGCGGCGGATACGCTCCACGCAGCGGAAAACTACAACCGCGCCTTCTTCGAGAACTCCGCCAGCATATCGGGCGTTCTGTCCACGGAGCAAAGGCTGGACGAAGCCACAAGACTGCGAATAATCAAGGCATGGAACGACAGGCACAGGGGGGAGATGAACGCCCACAAGACAGCGCTGCTGGAAGGCGGCCTGCGGTGGCAGTCCATCGGCATGACCCAGAAAGACATGGACTTCGTGGAGGGAATGAAACTCAACCGGGAGGCGCTGCTCGCCATATTCCGCGTTCCGCCCGCGCTTGTGGGCGTATACGACCACGCGCCGCAGTTCAACACCAGGGAGCAGCAGAAGATCTTCTACCAGTCCTGCGTCATTCCGAAGATAACCCTCATCTGCGAATGCCTGACCGAATTCCTGCTGCCGGACTTCGGGGAGGAGGGGCTTTACTTCGAGCCGGACCTTAGTGGCGTGACGGCCCTGCGCGAGGACGAAACGGCCCGCGCCGCCGCAGCGGAAACTTATTTCCGCATGGGCTTTACGAAAGAGGAGATAGTGCGCGCGCTGAACCTGCCCTTCAAGGCGGAAGGGCGCGCAGCCAGACAGGAGACCATATGAACGAAACAAGAATCTGCGGCACGCCCGAGAGGCCCGCGGTGAAGATTGTCCCCATAGGAAGCCCCAAGGTTTTCACCGAAGGGGGGAAGGTTTATCTGCAGGGGTACGCCAACACGAAAGGCCACGCGGACCGCTACGGAGACGTGCCGGCCGTGTTCCAGGAAAAGCGGGGCCACGTATACGGCTTCAGCCAGTTCAGCAAGAACCCGGTGCTGCTGATAGACCACGTCAACAGGGTGGACCACATAGCCGGGTCGGTGACCGAGCTGAAGGAGGACGACAAGGGGCTGTTCTTCAGGGCGGAGTTCGCGGATTCGGACCTGCCGACCGTCAGCCACGCGCGGAAGATATACGCGCAGGGCCACGCCAGGGGCATAAGCATAGCGGGGCGCTTCCACTATGAAAACCCGCAGAACCAGCGCCAGCTCACACTGGCGGAGATATTCGAAATATCCCTGGTGGCCGTCCCGGCCGACCCGGACGCGCTTGCCGCCGCGATGGAAAAGGCGATAAGGCTGCTGGGCGACAGGAACGCGGAGGAACAGACCAAGGCGTCCTATCTCCACGAGGTCAAGAGCGCGGTGGACCGCTGGCTCGACGACCTCAAAAAGCAGGAAAGAGGGAACAGATCTGCCGCCTAGCCGCCGTTGGGCGGAAACTTACACGAGGTGAAACAATGGACAACAACACTGAAGAGATAATGCAGTCGCTTGGCGAACTGCGCAGGACCGTGGAGGGCCGTCTGCAGGACTGCCTTACCCGGGAAAAGGCGGAAAAGCTTGTGACGGACATAGTCAACAGGGCCCACCCGGCCGAGGCCAAGGCCGTCCTGCCGGGAAACGCCCGGGAGGGGGAGGACTGCCGCGTGATGGAAGGCCGCAAGGCCGGACGCCGCGCCGCATGGGACAGCGAATACGGCAGGAAATTCGGCGACATGAAGAACTTCCTCTCCATGGCGAGGAAGGCTTACGCCGGCATGGCCGAAGGCAGCGGACCCGACGGCGGCTATCTGGTGCCCACAGAATTTTCCTCGGAGGTGCTGCGGCTGCTGAACGACACCGCCGTAATCTTCAAGCTGGCGCGCGTGGTGCCCATGTCGTCCTTCAAGCGCGACGTGCCGGTGCAGGCCACCGGCGTAAGCGTAGCCTGGGCCGAGGAGGCGGCCTCCCGCGCGGCGGCGAAGCCCACATTCGGCAAGGTGACGCAGCAGGCCAAGGTCATGGCTGCCATAATCAAATGCACGGATGAGTTGCTGCGCGACTCCGCGCTCGACCTGCAGGCCTTCCTGTCCGAGATGGTGGCCGAGGCCATGGCGCTGGAAATAGAGCGCGTGGCCCTCGCCGGCAAGACTGCTTCCGGCGACCCGTTCAACGGGGTTCTGAACGCCTCCGGCGTGCAGAGTGTGAGCATGGCGTCATCCTCCGTGGCCTTCGACGACGTGCTGGAGCTGATATTCAAGCTGAGCGACGCCTACTCCCGCGACGCCGCCATAGTCCTCAACCGGACCGGCCTCAAGAAACTGATGAAGCTCCATGACGACAGGGGCAATTACCTCTGGCAGCCTCCCGCGGGCAACCTGCCCGCCACCATATGGGGCGTGCCCTATGTCCTCAGTTCCCAGCTGCCCTCCAACCTGGGCACCGGCTCGGACGAGACGGCTGCCCTGTTCGGACGCTTCGGGCAGTACCTGTGGGTATCTCCGCGTGAGGAGATGGCGGTTAAAGTCTCGCAGGACGCCTATGACGCAAACGACGCCACCAACGCCTTCCTGCAGGATCAGACCTGGCTGCGTTTCACCCAGGCCGTGTCCGTGGACGTGATGAGCGGCGGCGCATTCGCGAAACTCCAGTTCAAGTGAGGGAAAATGGCTCTTGCACTCTACAGGACGGTGACGGCTTTCGGTCCTTACAGGGAAGGGGTGGTCATACAGCTGGAAGAGCGGGAGGGCCGCATTCTGGTTGAGAGGGGGCTCGCGGAAGCCATACTGGCAGATACCGGGGAAACCGGCAAGGCGCCGCGCGGCAGAAAAAAATCGCAGGGACGCAGGTCCCGCGACAGATAAAACGCTCCGGCCGCGTCCCCCCGGAAGGGGGGGCGGCCGGACGGAGGGAAAATGGCACTGGCCACAAACGCATTGACGACTTTATCCGCGGCGAAGAACTATCTGAAAATAGCCGCCGGGGACACTTCGCGGGACGAACTGCTAGAGGAGCTGATATCCGCCCTCAGCCTCGCGATGGAAAACCACATTGGCAGGGCGATAATCCGCAGGCAGATAGTGGACGAACCGCACGAAGGAAGCGGCAGGGTGCTGCAGCTTGAAAACTATCCGGTAACGGAATTTGCGGTTCTCCTTGAAGACGGGGAAACGGTACCGGCGGACAAATATGAGGTCATAAAAGCCTCAGGACTGGTGCTGGGGAAAAGGGCCTTCCGCGGGACGCTGCTGGCCTCCTATTCGGCGGGCTACGCCGACACCGCGCAGAACGCACCAAGGGACGTGCAGCTCGCGCTGTGGAAATGGCTCTACGCCTCGCTTTACACGGAAGACGGTGTGGAGCGGGAAACCCTGGGGGACTACTCGGTCCAGTACTACGGCTTCGCGGAAGGGATGCCGCGCGACACCATGCGCCTGCTGGAACCCTACAGGACAAGGACGGTGTGAAATGGCATTCAGGCATATGCTGAGCGAGGTTTGCGACATCGAGGCCGCGACGGTTTCGATAGACCCCGACACGGGTGAAAAAGCCCGCTCGTGGAGCGCGGTGGAAAGCGGCGTCCCCTGCCGGATGAGGGGAAGAGACAGGAGCAGAGGCTTCTACGACGGTCTCAACGGGCCGCTTGAATGGCGGAAAGCAACGCACGTCCTGTACATGGAAAAAAGGGAAATAGACCCGCAGGAGCACCGCATAGCTTACGAAGGGAAGGCGCACCGCATACTGGGCGCGCTGGACATGGGCGGCAAGGGGCGCATAAGCATACTTTTTCTTGAGCGGGAGGACTGACATGGAAGAAATGGCGATATCCATTGACGCCGTGGACGCGGAAAAAGGTTTGGAGGAGATGGCGGCCCTTGCCGCACGCGCGAGGGAGGAAGCCCTTAAGGAAAGCGCGGAGGGAATCTGCGGGGAGCTGCGCGACGCGGTGAACCACCACGCGCAGAAGGGCGAGAAATACTCCGCGCAGATACACACGCGCACGGGAAACCTGCTCCAGAGCCTCGAATGGGATTACGAGGAGAACTGGGACATGGCCGTGGCAAGGGCCGGGGACATAAACGGTTCCGCGCCATACGCGCAGGCGCTGGAAGAAGGGACGGCGAAGATGCGCGCAAGGCCGTTTCTCGCGCCGGCGCTTTGGAACTGGGCGCGGGGCGCGGCGGAAAGGATACGCGCCCGCCTAGAGGGAGGAACACGTGATTGAGAAGGATATATACGGGTACCTGTCCTCGGACGCCGAACTGGCCGCCCTGCTGGGCGCAAAGGGAAGCGACCGGCACATTTATCCGGTATACGCGAAAACCGGGTCGCCGTTGCCGCGCATAGTCTACAGCGTTGAAGGCGCGGGCGGCCGGGGAGCGGAACATGTGCAGGAAACGGTGATGACCTTCCAGACCACGGCCGAAACTTACGGCAGGGCTTCGGAGGTGGCGGACAAACTGTACCGCCTTCTAAACAACGCGGAACCGGGTTCGATACCCTGCTCCGGTGGCAGGATATACTACTCCCGCCTGATAGGCGGAGAGGATTTTTCGGACGAGCTGCGCAGGCCGGTCAAGGCCCTCAGCTTCGTCTTCAAATATCGCAAATACGGAGATTGAACATGGGAACACCCACTAACATCGTTATAGGCATGGCGGCGGAAAACACCCTCAAGGTAGGCGGCTACGGGGAAAGCGAGGCGCAGGCGCGCGACGCGGGATTCATAAAGGGCGGGATATCCATAGAGCACAGCGAGGCATCGCGGGAGATAAAGGTGGACCAGGCCCTCGGCGCCATAGACAAGGTGGTCACAGACGAGGACATGAAAGTGAAGCTCACCCTCGCGGAACCGACCCTCGCGAACATAGCGCTGGCCTACGGCTACGCCTATGAAAGCGGGGACTTCAGCTTCGGGGACAAGACCGCGCAGGCGCACCGGACGCTCTACATCAACGTCAAGGGCCCCAACGGGAGTAACCGGAAATTCGTCTTCTGGAAGGCAAGGCCCACCGGCAAGACCGGCCAGGCCTACAAGCGCGACAATGAAACCGTCATAGACGTCGAGTTCGACATACTCACCGACATGTCCAAGCCCCAGGCGAAAAGATTCGGCTGCATTTCCGACTCCGGCCCTTCCGCATCAAACCCATCAGCCGCACTCTCCGTCCCGGCGGAAGGCGGCACGCTGGCGGCCGGCTCGACCGCCGCGCTGGAACTGCTGTTCACCTGCGCATATCCGCTGGATGAAGGGACGCTGGCCTATGGCGACACCGTATGCCTGACAAAAGCGGGAACGCCGCCGGCCCTTGTGGCCGCCACGCTGAGATATGAAGCGACAGCCAAAAAGCTGAGCATACAGCCGGCCCAGAGCCTCGCGGCAGGAACATACTGCCTGACTGTATCAACCGGAGTAAAAGACACGGCCGGCGCCGGCCTTGCCGCGCCTTACGTGACATACTTCACCGTGGCATAGGAGGGAACATGGACGCATACGAGACCATAATACCCAGAACCAAAACCATCAGGCTGCTCGGCAGGGACATGGAGGTCCGCCCGCTCAGCATACGGCGGGCGGTGCAGCTAGGCAGGCTGATTGCGGACGCGGCCAAGGGAGCGGAAGGCGGAATGCCGGAAGCGGCGAGCGACGCGGAAGCGCTTCTAGGCCTTCTGGAAAGACTGGACTGCCAGAAGCTGGCGAAGGCCATCATGCTGATGACCGGCGAGGAACTTTCTCCCCAGGAGGCGGCCCGCGCCGACAGGATGGGG
>CAYPTM010000107.1:0-7509 GCA_964413345.1 uncultured Elusimicrobiales bacterium | reverse complement strand
TGCGAAACCGCATCTGGCCAGCAGATTCCGGAGAGTGTGCAAGTCGAAGAAATAGTTGTTCCCCTCGGCAAAAGCAGCCTCGTTTTCACTGGCTGGCGCGGTGATGGCCGGAACGGTTAATAGCAAAGAGCCCTCTTCCCGCAGGGAAGCCCCGATAAGCGACAGGGCGCGGACCGGGTTCCCGGTCTTCTGCAGACTGTCGAGAAATACGCAGGCGTCGAAATTGCCGGAGCGCATATCGGGCCCGGAAGACGTGCCGGCCTCCTCCGGGAGAGAGTGGCGAAGCACATTTACAGGATACCCGTCAGGGAAAGTGAGCGGCTCCGCACAAAAACCGGCGTCCAACACCGACCCATTCGCAAAATTGCCGTAACTGGCAAGTTTGCGCAGCCAGCGAACGGCATGCTCCCGGGGCAGGCCGGCGCTCTTGGCCAGAACGCCTGTCTGAGCGCGGGAAGGAATGGGCCGAAGAAAAAGAAGGGCGCAGTCACCGCATTGGTGGACCGGAGCGCCGTGCGCGGGAAATTTGTAGCTGACGCGGTCGCTTCCGCATATCAGGCATTTCCCATTGTTCAGGCCGGAGAAGTTGTCGGTTGAGGGCATAAAAATCCCGCGACATCCATTCTAGCAAAGTTAATGAATGGCTGGACGGGAGAATGACATCCATTTTGTTGTCATGGGGGATCCAAATTGGTAACATATGCAATATTGCATAACTCTCACTTGGGGACTATTTCGCTTGCTGAAAGATGAGCGTAGCACTTGAAGGCATGGGACTCCGACCTTATGACTTTGGCCCCATACCTTCATTTTGCCTGTCGCGTCCGGGGTATCAATTACTTTGGCTTGGCAATAATTCCGTATGGACGAAAGCAACTCAGCTTTACACAAAAAACGTATAAAAGCCAGGCACTTTGCCTTTAGCTATTTTTACTGCAATTCCGAGGGTTTCGCAATTGCGACTATACTCTGATAGCACCCGATGTCCAAACTTCGGCTGTTTCATTGAATTGCCCGCCCTCCATCCTACAAGAGTTGTCGGGGCAGGGAACTAAGGTGAACCTAATGCATTCGAATTTGAAACACAAGCCAACAGAATTGTTGAAAAATTTGTGCACTCCACTCAGCCTGCTTGTTGCCATATTCGCAAGCGCGCTATGCTCAAGTTTGTTTTTTTCCCAGCTTTCTCGCGGTTCATATTCAATTGTTTCCTCGGCCTCTCACACTGTAACACACTATGACAGCAAAAGCTCTGACTCCAGGTATTCTGCCCCAGCTCTTTTCCAAGTTCCCGCGCATACATCTTTAAGCGAGATTAGCGTCACTTACAGCTTCAGACCATACTCCTTGGATGGATTCCCCAACATCTTCCAAACGGCTCCTGTTAATAACGGACTGAGGGTAGAGCTTGGCAAGGATGGCACGATGGTTTTATTGACGAACAGTTCCAGTGGATTGCGGGGATTCATCATCGGAGATAAAATCAACCCGGACACATGGCATTATATGCGTATTTCAGCCTTTCCCGGGCAAGGCATTTCGGTAGAATTGGATGGCAAACCCGCATTAAATGCCAACGATCCCGCGCTTTCCTGGGAAATATCCGACATTACCGTAGGCCGCGGTTTCAATATGGAAAGAATATTCCGGGGAGAAATAACGGGCTTTGAAATATCGTATAAACTCCTCGACAAAAGACACGGGCTTAACAAGACTACAGCCAGCGCTCTTGCTTACGCTTTTGCCGGCCTGTCCGCCTGCCTGTGTTTTTGCTTGCTTTTCAGATTGCTCCCCCGTTTTAGCTTCCCATACATAAGTTCTACAGGCTTACCAAGACAAAAAATCTGGTATTTTGTGCCGCTGCTGGTCGTTTTGGCAAGCGTCATTTTGCATATATATGGTAGCTGGCATGTTCAGCTGTCCGAAGACACCGGATTCTATGGTTACCTCTCCCGCAAAATTGCAGAAGGATTGCAATTGCACCGAGATGTGCTGGTCTCTTCCAACAGCATAATGTTTTATATCGTAGCCCTCGTATTCAAAATTTTTGGAAGTTCAATAGACTCCTTCCGCGCGGTCCATGCCGTTGGCTATGCCGCATTGGCTACGGTGGTAACCATTACCCTTACAAGGTATCTTGGCATAGTAGAGGCCATAGTAGGCGGACTTATTTGCTGCATAACCGTGGCGGTCCCGTCAACGACATTGGATCTCGGGCGGCATTATATTTATTTCTCGATGGCATTCCTGTTCAGCGGCATTGGGATTCTCTGTTCGGAGTCCAGATGGCGTTACTACGCCGCGGGCTTCTGCCTCGGCATGGCTGCACTCGTCCGGGAGACCTTTCTGGTAGTTAGCTTGTCTTACATATTACTTCTCATTGCGGCATATTGTGTTAGGCGCATCCGGAAGTTGCCTTGCGCCATAACTCCAACCAGGGAATTGATCATTGCATTCGCCGCGACGCTCTCAATCAATGCCATCATTGTAACTTGCATGAGCAATTGGCATGGGTATCTCTCAGACATGCTGGTTTCCGGCACCTCCTTCCGATACCAGAACGGCATATTCAGCGTGGAAAGATTAAAGGATAATCTGCGCGCGCTTAGTTATGGTTACTCACATTTCTATGCTCCGGTCATAATTTGCGGACTCGTTTCATATTTGATCCGAACCGACTCGGCATTCATCAACAGCATAAGATATTTCTGGGTGCCGGTTCTGATCGCAGAAGCGCTGATATTAAATAAAACCACAGAGTACAGCATCATTCCATTGCTTGTCTGTGCGTCAGTCTTGATTGCCTTTATGGTTTCATACCTTGTTCATTCATGGAAGGATTTCTTCTCAGGAAAATGGAAACAGCCATGGGCTGTTTTACTTACTGCTGGATTTGTGGCCATATCCGTCATGGCAAGACCTCACGCCATGGCCATACAACGCAACTATTCCGATTATTGGGGTCTTTCCAGAGCTTTGCATTCATTGAAGGGTTCCTATTATAACGAGCATTCCAATCGCATACTGTATGTGGCTGACCGGATTCCGCATTCTACAATTGCAGCTTTTGCTCAGTTCCCAACGCTTTTCTTGTCCAAGTACACCACACCCAACAACGCATATATCGAGGACCTGTCCGCATCAGCGAATCTTGGCCGGAAAGACATTTGGGAGAAGCAGACAAACTACATTCAAAAAACTCCGCCAGACATATTGGTCCTTAAAACCTCAGGCATGTGGTTTGAAGCGAACGACCCTCTGGTAAAAGACTTGGGCTTGGCAAATTATGAACTTATCGCAGATTTCAGCAATCCGACATTGGGCTATTCAAGATCTTACAAAGACCGGGTTTATTTAAGTAAAAAAATCCTCGGATCTTTCAAAAAGATTCCCGAGAGCAACCCTGTTTTCAACAAGGATAAAGGTGTCTGGACCTTAATAAACAACACAGGGGCCCCATGTGTCGTAGGTATTCGTGATTTGACAGGGAAGACCATGAAGGGCGTTTGCATAAAAGCCGGCCCCAGCACCATTTGCGGGCAAGATGAGCCCATCCTTTTTACGTTCCATGCTGAAAATGATGAATTGACTATAAGCACCCAGGACAAAGTGGAGGGCAAAACCGGGAAACACTTTGTCGCCACGCTGTTTAATATTCCACACTGACAGAACCCCGTTTCCTTAGCTCAGGCGCCGGAACCTACGGCCTCCCGCTATGATTACCCCATGATGTTCCGTTGACGACTGGACCAGATTTACAAACTATTCCTTAATCTGGACATGCAATTAAAACATTATGGCCCGTGAAACTAGAGCCGCAGTGTCGTCGGGCATTATAATGATTAGAGTTGCCAAATTATGGAAATGGACAATCAAGAAGTTCCCGTATCTCCCAAAAAACTCTTTTTCAAAGGCTTCTGTCTGTTTTTTGGATTCCTGTTTTTCGCGTTGTTTGCCGGCACAAGAATATTCGAAAAGCATTTTCGTCGCGCTGACATCAAAACCGGAGAATTGTCTGTAAGCCGTTTCAACTCCTCCGACCAAAGCCTTTCAGTCCCCTTCCAGAAACAGTTCCCGGCTACGGATAATGTACGGGAGTTCTCCCTTTCCTTTGAATTCCGGCCAGATTCTTTTGACGGCTATCCCAACCTCTTCCAAACCGCGCCCGTGAACGATGGCCTGCGCATGGAGTTCGGTGCGGATTCTTCCCTTGCCATCATTGCCGGGAAGGATGAGCAGGGTAGCGTAAGGGGAATACCCGTCGCGCCGTCGATCAGCACCGCGAGTTTCCACAGGGTGGAGATATCCCAGCGTCCGGAAAGCGGTTTTCTGGTTTTAATGGACGGAAAGCTTGTCATCAGCTTGCCGTCCGAATCGATGAGATGGGAGCTCTCAAGAGTGGAAGCAGGGCGGGGCTTTGATTCGAACCGTGTTTTCAAGGGGGAATTGCGCAACTTCAGGCTGAACTACATGACAGGAATCCCCCGCTCAGGATTTATCGCTGAAAACCTGAAAATGGTATCCCGCATCCTGCTGGCACTGGGCGGCATCTTCTGTTTGCTTTTTTTCGCGGACAAGATTGCGCTAGCGGCAAAACTCATGCGCGGGTTCATGATGTCTCCAGAAAGCGCCAGAACGGTTTTCATGATCGGCACGGCATCATTCGTGGCGCATATCCTGCTGATTCTTTCAGGCTCTTTCGATTTGGACAGGCTGAAATACGGGACCATCGCCAAGGTCGAGCATCCGGCCGTATCCGTTTCCGATTCCCGGAATTCCGCCTCCCACCCCACATTCGCAAACCCGGCCGCCGGGAGGACCGACGACCTGAAGGAAGCGGAATTTGAACTTGATTTCAACCCTAAAAGCTTTGACGGATTTCCCAACCTGTTTCAAACAGCTCCATACAATAAAGGACTCAGGATGGAGCTAAGCCCCACGGGGCAACTGGCGCTGATAGGCAGTTACAAGGAGGGAGGTGTAGAAGGAAGAACACTGGAGCACCTGATTTCCACGGGAACCTGGTATCACGTGCGGGTGACCGTTGTTCCCGAAAAGACCATCTCCGCGCAGATTGAGAATAACAAGGACGCGATAGTTCCCCTTAAGACTTCCGCGATCAATATGGACTTCTCGCAGATAATGGCCGGCACGGGCTTTGACAAAACCAGGGCCTTTGACGGGGACATACGGAATTTTACCGCGAGATACCGGATACTGACCCCGCAAAAAAAGTTTTTCCCGCTGATTCAAGCCACACTTTTGGTTTTGAAAACGCTGACGGCCCTTCTGCCTCTGGTCGCGCTCTGGTATTTTTCCCTGGGTCCCGGCAGCACGTGCCGGGCATTTGCATTTGTCGCGACCTGGCAGAAAACGCTGGTAACAGTAGTTCTGGCGGCGCTGGCGCTTCTTTCCTCGGTGGCGTATCTCTTCGACGGCATGGAGCCTCCGGGCGGGGGAATGCTGGCCAAACTGCTGCAGACTCTCGCATCCGGCAAGGGACTCTCTTTCCTGCCTAACATACTGGAGCCGCAATTCTATATTTGGGGATTCCCTCTTTTGGCCATCTCAGCCCTTGTCCTTTTTCTGTCCAGAAGAGACCGGTTCGCCGTTTTTGCCTTTACCCTGTCGGCAGTCATTCTTATGCTTTCAGCCGCCGGACAATTGAAAGCCGGGCTGATTGCTCTGCTTTTGATGGGCGCTTCCTATGGAATAGGCCGGCATATATGCTCCATAACCGGAACGGACGGAGCCAAAGATGGATTTCTGCTCCCGCTCGTGGCCGGGATAAGCCTTAACGGGATACTTTTCTGGATAGCGGCCCATTTCAGGGTAAATTACCCCATAACCCACCTTTATGTCCTTCTGTGCGAGGCAATTATCTCATACAAAACGTTGCGCCAGTTACTGGAGCAGTGCGTCCGAGACCGCAGACTTGAACTTGCCATCGGACAACTGGCCATACTGTGTTTCGCGCTCCTCTTCCTGCCGGTGGCGCTCACGCCTATAGTCGGCTGGGATGGCCATATAGCGCATGTGTATATCGCCAAACAAACGGCCCTTTTCGGGTACTTCAACTTTTCTCCATTTTATCCATATGGACTGGATCACGCCATAATACCAAAGGGGATTTTCTCCCCTCTCTTCATGCTGGGAGGAGTGGCCGGGATGAAGGTTTTCATATGGTTCCTGTTTATGATTCTATTCTTGGGACTGGAAAGATTCATCCGGGAACGGTTCGGGGCGCTTGCGGCATTCTTCGCCGTACTGATCTGCATGTTGAATCCTTCGGTGTTCTGGCAGATTCAGTTCATCTATATAGATGTCTTCGAATTAGCCTTCGGAGTTCTGCTCCTTGTTCACGCCTTCAACACTTTCGAAGACCGCTCCTGGAAAAATCTGCTTGTATTCTTTGCTTTGTCCGCACTCTCATACTATGGCAAGCAGTCAAACGTGATAATTGTCATACCGTTGACGATGGCGCTCGCCGTCATGCCACTGACACGGCTTATCAGGGAGAAGGATTTCCGTCCGGCCGCGAAGTTTCTGGCGGCATCACTGATTTGTCCGGCGCTGCTGGCTCCTTCATTCTGGCTTAACTACCATATCACGGGAAGTCCGACATTCCAGTACTTCAACTCTGTTTTCAAGTCCTTCTATTTTCCAAGGGTTTTCGTGGAAAGCATGCCCGCACCATTCGTTGACCCATGGAGACTGCTTCCCGATATAACTTTCCAGGGCGCAAGACACGCTTATTACGGAGCCTTTAACCAGGCATTCGGGACATGGTTTTACGTACTGCTTCCGGTCAGCTTTTGGGTTCTGCTGTCCGACCGCCGGAACGGCAGGGATGTTTTCAGGCTGACGGCAGTCTTCTTGACCGCCTCTCTCCTGTTCCTTTATCTCATCCCGGCACAGCTACGATACTTCGATTCCATCCTCCCGTCCGGAGCGCTGATTCTCGCCCTGGGAACGACGAAACTGCTTGATTTTGCGGAAGCGGGATGGCGGAGGCGGACAGTGATTGCCTCTCTCGCCGGCATCGCCCTCATAAATCTTATTTCCACGTTCCAGTATCCTCCGCGCGGAATCATGCCATACCCGCTGGGCGCCATCATAATGAAAAAGCCCATAAAACGCCCCGCATTCGAACCGGAACACGCGAAGGGAATAATGGATTATGCCACCAGGACCTATGGGCACCACTCCAAGTGCCTGATGTTTTACTCTCCGCTGGCAAGCCTCGCCGATTTCCGGGTGGAAGTGTATGACTGGTATAACTACCGCCTTACCCAGGAACTGTTATCCACCCGGAAGGCCGAAGTGCTGTACGACATCATTTTCAGGATAAACAAATTCGACTTCATAATCCTGACAGATTCCCGGCCGGTGACAAATCTCGATATCCTTGTCAGCAGCGGCTTGATAGTCCCGGAATACCATATCCCCGGCTACACGCTTTACAAGCCGGCGCGCCGCACCACCATACCGCCGGCCAGGCAGCCGCCT
>CAYPTM010000106.1:0-7533 GCA_964413345.1 uncultured Elusimicrobiales bacterium | reverse complement strand
CAGCCATACCGCCTATGCACCTGACGGGTCCCTGTGGTGCCTGTTCCGCGACGGGAGGGATTCATCCTCCGGCAGATACCGTGTATGGCGCATGTCTCCGCAGGGGAAGAGGGAATTCGTCTCTTCTTTCTCATCGCCGGAGCGGGTGGAGTCGCTGATTTTCAGTGGGGAGAAGACCCTGCTGCTTTCCTGGAGCGGTGAGCGGACGCTGACCGCCCCGGTGCCGGATAACGGGCGCGTAGACTGGAGCGTGCTGACTCCGTCCGCCCGCAGGGCGCTGACTGCGGAAATTGTGCGCGCCGGTTTCCCTGACGAAGGCGGCGCCCTTCCCCCCAATGTTTCGATGGATGAGGACTGGAGCTTTTATATAACCTTCGGCGGCAAGAAAACCGGCGCCATCCCCACTGAGATACTGCGTTCCTATATGGGCGATAACTGGCGTTACCGCGACTGGAAGAACGAGGGGATACAGGCGGTGGACGTGCGCGGAAATATCGCGCGCCTTGTTTTTCTCCGGCGTCATCTGGTCGAGGTTGATTTGGCCTCCGGGCGCGAACTGTCTTCCGTAAGGCTGCCTTATACCGGGCGTGATTGTGGTTTTATTCCTGAGCGTTACTACGCCCGCGCGGACGGTTTATTCCTCTCCTGCGGAAGATATCTTTACTTCACCGGCTGGCGGGGGAAAAGCATTCGCGTTGGAATGCGGGACTGACGGCATGGCGGCGGTTTCCCGCGCGTGGGAAATTTTGTTAGACTGTTTCCAGCAGTATATAACCGTTTGAGGGAGGTAGAATGGGACTGTTTCCAATAATAGTAATCGTTCTTGTCATCGTGTTCACCTGCATAAAGGTGCTTAACGAATACGAGCGCGGCGTAATGCTCACGCTCGGCCGCTTCAGCGGCGTGAAGGGCCCCGGCATCATACTGCTCATCCCCGGTGTGCAGACCATGTTCCGCATAAGCACCCGCGTGATGGTGCTGGACGTGCCCCCGCAGGACATAATAACCCGCGACAACATCTCCGTCCGGGTCAATGCTGTGGTCTATTACCGCGTGGTCAACCCGCAGGCGGCGGTGCTGAACGTGGAAAACTACAACTACGCCACCAGCCAGCTTGCCCAGACCACGCTCAGAAGCGTGCTCGGCCAGCAGGAACTGGACGACCTGCTCTCCAACCGGGACAAGATAAACCAGAACCTTCAGGTCATACTTGACCAGCATACCGAGCCCTGGGGCATAAAGGTCTCCAGCGTGGAAGTGAAGAACGTGGACATCCCGCAGGAAATGCAGCGTGCCATCGCCCGCCAGGCCGAAGCGGAGCGCGAACGCCGCGCCAAGGTCATTCACGCGGAAGGCGAACTGCAGGCCTCCCAGAAGCTGGCTGAAGCCGCCGCCGTCATGGCCAAGGAGCCCACTGCCATACAGCTCCGCTACCTGCAGACTTTGACGGAAGTCGCCACGGAAAAGAATTCGACCACCATCTTCCCCGTGCCTATCGACATCATCAGCATGTTCCTCAAGAACAAGGACGGCAAGCAGGCCTAGCCTTCTCTGCTTTACCACGCCGCCGCCCGGTCCATAAGATCTGGCGGCGGTTTGTTTTTGTTCCGCCTTATGGTTTAATATTTATATATGCGCGGGTTATACATACACATACCCTTCTGCTCCGGCAAATGCCATTACTGCGATTTCATTTCCTTCCCGGACAAGGCCGATTGCGTTGAAGACTATCTGGACGCCGTTGAAAAAGAGATGCGGTTCTACACCGCCATTCCCTGCGATACTCTTTACATAGGCGGCGGAACCCCGAGCGAACTTTCAGCCCAGCAGCTGCGCCGCCTGTTCAAGTCCGTGGACGACCATTTCGGGCCTGTCTGCGATTTTTCCGAAAGCACCTTTGAAGCCAATCCAGAGAGCCTTACGCAGGACAAAATCATGCTGCTGCGCCAGTACGGCATGAAAAGGGTCAGCGTCGGCCTGCAGAGCTTCAACGCCGATGTGCTGCGGAATCTTGGGCGCAGGCATACCGTGGAGCGGTTCCTGGACGCTTACCTGGACCTCCGGCAGGTGGGCTTCACCAATATAAATGTAGACCTCATGTGCGCGGTCCCGGGCCAGACGCGGGAGGTGTTCGCGGAGGACCTTGCCCGCCTTATAAAGCTTGGGCCTGAGCACGTTTCCGTTTACGGCCTTCAGGTGGAGGAGGGGACCCGCTTCGCCGCCGACGGCGTCGCGGAGGACGGCGACCTTACCCGCGAATACTTCGACCTTGCCCGCGCGGAGCTTTCCTCCGCCGGTTACGCGCATTATGAGATATCCAATTTCGCCAAACCGGGCATGGAATCCCTGCATAACCTCAATTACTGGGAGAACGGGGAGTATATCGGCATAGGCTGTTCGGCCACCTCTTACCTGAGCGGAGTGCGCAAGACCAACGCCCCCATGCTGGAGCATTACTGCTCGTCCATGCTTACCGGCGAGGACATGGCCCTTGCCTCCTGCGAGAAGCTGGCCGGAAAGGAAAAGACCGGCGAGACGATGATGCTCGGCCTGCGCAAGCTGGGAGGCATGAGTCTTACGCCCGACATGAAGGCCGATTTCGGACGGGAACTTGCTTCCCTTTCCAAACGCGGACTCATATCACTTGAGGACGACCGCGCCCGTCTTACTGAGGAAGGCGTGTATATTTCCAACGAAGTGTTCCGCTGTTTCGTTCCCCCGTTCGATTGAGGTTTTAATAATGGACGAGATACTTTCTGTAAAGGGTCTTACCCGCAAGTACAGCCAAAACGCCGGCGTGGAGTGCGTGGATTTTACTCTGCGCAAGGGGGAGATTCTGGCCTGTCTGGGGCACAACGGGGCGGGCAAGACCACAACCGTGCGCCTGCTCCTTGGCCTGCTCAAGACCGGGGCTGGCGAGATACGCTATTTCGGCGAACCCCGCGACACCTACTCCGAGGACTTCGACCGTTTCCGCGCGCGGATAGGCGTTTGCCTCGACAATCCCGGCTTTTATCTCGACATGTCGGCCATGGACAACCTGGAGCTTTTCGCGGGGCTTTACGGGCTGGAGGGCGCGGCGTTCGAGGAAAAGGCCGTTCCTCTCCTTAAGGAACTTGAGCTTTACGATGTGCGGCGCGACAAAGTCTCCGGTTTTTCCAAGGGCATGCTGCAAAAACTCTCTCTCATCCGGGCCATGCAGCACGGGCCGGAGCTGCTTTTTCTGGATGAGCCGATGACCGGGCTGGACCCGGCGGCCCGTGTCCTGATGCGCGACTATCTGCTCGGGCTGGCGCGCAAAAAGGGCGTCTCCATCTTCCTGACATCCCACGACCTCAACGAAGTGGAGCAGATAGCGGATTCCATAGTCATACTGGAGAAGGGGCGGGTCAGGCTGTCCGGCTCCCTGAAAAGCCTTAAGGCGGAGCGTTCTGCCCATGGTTATGTGGTGGTGTTCCGCGCTGTTCCTTCGAAGGAAGCGCTTGCCGCCTTTGCTTCCGCGCTGCGCTCCACGGTTTCCGGAACGGAAGCGGTATCCGTCCATCTTGAGGCTGAAGGTGAGCTTTCGATAGCGCTCGCCCTTGAGGAAGGGAAAAAACTGGGGCTTGATGTTGTCGAGTTCCGGCGCGGGGACGTAAGCCTCGAAACCATCTATTTCGATTCGCTCAGGCGCAATGAATCCGCCGGTTAACCGCACTCTCCTGCGTCATGAACTGCGGCGCCTCCTGTGGAACAGGGTCACGCTGGCGCAGGTGCTTTACACGCATGCCGTCATACTTTTTGTCGCCCTTACCACCGCCCTCGCGGAAAAAACGTCCGACCCGGGGCTGTGGACTTCCTATACGCTGTTCTACGGCCTCGGAGTCGCGCTGATGTTCAATAATATATCCGGCGGCTATCTTTTCGTTCGCCCGAAAATGGCCCGGGCCATGGACGCGGTTCTGGTCTCGCCGCTCTCACCGGGCGGTTATGTGGCCTCCAGCGCGCTGGCCTGTTTCATATTCAATATTGTCAATTTCGTACTGCATATGATTTTGGTTTTGGCCCTGCGGCATCCCGGCCTTCCCGGCGCGGGGCTTGTTCCCGCTTCCATAGCCGCCCTGTCCGCGGGGGCAATGCTCCTGCTTGCCCTGGCCCGCTTCACCCTTACTTCCAAAGAGCCCGGGCAGGGGCAGATAGTTATGATGCTCCTGACCATAGGGACGCTTGTAGCCGGTTCCCTGACCGCCGCCCATCTCAAGCCCTCGGCCGGTTACTTGTGGGCCGTCGCGGCGGTCTCTCTGGCTGCCCTGTCGATAGCGTGGCGCGCCGCCATAGGCACGCTCGGCCGGGAAGAGGTGGTCCTCTCATGAGCCTGTTCCCGGCGTTTTTCAGGATGACCTGCTCCTTCGTCTTTCGCAGCCGCTATATCTACATAGTGCTGGGACTGTGCTCGCTGGCGGCGCTGTTCGTGGCCTCGCAGATGACTTATATCCGTTTTGCCGAGTCGGTTTCCGCAATGCTGATATTCAACGCTCTCCTGCCTCTTGTGCTTATGCTCGAATACTATTATGCCCTGCGGATTTTTTTCAGCGAGAAGAAGCAGGGCGTGATGGCCGTTTTTTATTGCAGTCCGGCTCACGGGAGGGAGATATTCTGGGGGAAGGCTATCGGGCTGGCGTTTGCCGCTTTCGTGCCCGCTCTGCTGATAGGCGTGGTAGGTTTCCGCCTGATGCAGCCGCAGTTTTTCGCGGCCATGGTTTCCTTCAGGACGGCGGCGTCCGTGGCGCTGGTGGGGGCTTTCTCTCTGGTCTACAGCGTAATAATAGGTGTCGTGGTGCTGAACATGGATGACTGGCGCATACCCAATCTTGTCGTCGGTGTGATACTTACGGCGCAGTTCTACACGATGAAATTCACCCAGGCCGCCGTGCGGGCGCACGGGATGGATTCGACGCTCGCGGGATATTCCGCCGCGGCGGCCCTGCTGGCTGCCGCCGCCGCGTTCCTGTACTCCCGCTATCTTTCAAAATCCAAAATACTGTCCGGCAGCCTGTAGTCCGGCCTATTCGAAATCCGCCGCTGTAGGCGTTCCGGCCGCCGCGTCCGTCTTCGCCGGTATCTTTACCGTCACCACCGGGCTTACCCATCTGGAGCCGTCGTTTGTTATGATGCAGAGGCGGTAATGCCATGTGCCGGGGGCGGTGTCCCTGTCGGTGTAGGAAGTTGCGGTGCTGTCGGTGGAGAAAAAGATATAGCCGTCTTCCGGGTAGACGGGGTTTGCGTTGGTTGCCGACCTTACCAGCTTGTAGAACTTCAGGTCGTTCTTCAGGTATTTTTTCCACGAGGCTGTTACTGCCCCGTCTTTGTAAACGGCCTTGAAGCCCGTGTGCTTTATTTCCACCGGCTTCTTGTAGCCGTGGCCCGCAGCCTGATTGGAAGCCGCGAACGGAGCGGTCAGCGCAAGCATTGCTGCCGCCAGGGCCGGCACTATGAACTTTTTCATGGCTGTTCCCCCTGTAACTGCTGAATGTGCTGTCACTCCTCAATTCTTATATATGCGTCGCGTGATTGCAAGTCCGCCTCCCGCGGTTTGACCGGAGAGGGGCAAAGGTCTAGAATTAATCGTCGGGCGCGATTCCGTCCGCCATTTTCGGAGGATTCATGAAGGTGAGTTCACTTTTCGCCGTGGTGCTTCTTTGCGGTATGGTTTCGCTGCCGTCTTCCGTTTCAGGAGCGGACTCCGGCTTCATCCCCCTGCTTGAAAATATACGCCGCACTCCGGCCGAGGACGCCGGGGCCCTGGTCCGCAAGCTTGAGCATTCCAGTCCCGCCGATAAAGACGAACTGGTTGCGCTGTTCAATCTTCTGGATGATTTTTGCGGCGATGAAAAGACCGCCGTGGTTTGCGACGCGGCATCCGAATCAGTTAAAGGTGTTTCGAAACCCGACGCGTCCATGAAGGAGCTGCTGCTTGTCAGGCTCCGCTCCGGCAGATTCGCCTCAAGACGCGCCGCCCTGTCGCTTGAGCTAAGGCTTCGGAACAGGGCCGCAGTGCCGTCACTTCTGGATATGCTTAATGAACTGCTTGCCAAACCGGGTGAAAGCAGTCAGGCCCTGAGCGATGAGCAGGCCGCCCGCCGGGAGGAGGAAACAGCCGAACTTTTCAGCCTTGCGCTGGACGCCCTCTCCGCCATGGACGACGAACGCGCCGTTCCCGCGCTTGCCGGGCTTATGGGCAAGACTGAAGAGGGCGTGGGGCAGACGCTGGCGAAGTTCGGGCACCGGGCGCTGGCGCAGGTTTTCGAGGTGGCTATGCACTCTGCGGACCAGAAAGCCCGTGCCGAGGCGTGGGCCTGCATAGGGAAGATGGGTGACCGGTTGATTGTGCCGGACCTGTGGCGCATGGTCAAAGCCGACGGGGACAATCCCCGCCGGGAAGTGCTGTCGGCCCTGATTAAAAGCTGCGACGGGGAGACCAGCCCCTCGCTTGACGGGCTGGCGGCGTACCTGCGCGACATTTACGCCAGGGATAAATCAGCTTTGCCCCTTATGCTTGAGCTGGCCGGACGCAGGCGGGATTCTTTGTCCCTTATTGCCCTGCTGGGTGACAAAACCCTCATGTCCAACACGCGCATAAGCATCATACGCTACGCCGGGGCTCTCCCGCGCGAAGTGGCCGTGCCGGTGCTGGAATACGGCGCAAAAGACGCGGATGAAGCCGTCCGCCGGGCCGCGGCTGATACGCTTAAACTGCTGACGCGAAAATAACGGCGGGATAACTAAAAATCTCTTGAACGCGCCGGAGGGGCCGGCCTCAGCGCCTCGGCCTCCGCTTCGGACATGGTTTCTTCGGGCGGGGCGGAAGGGGTGTCCGGCGTGCCGTCACGCTCGTCCAGATAGCCGGAGCGTTTCATGCGCCTTATGATATCCCTGGCCCGCTGATGGGCGTAGCCGCTTTTTTTGCGCGGGTTCCATTTGCGCGGGCTGGGCAGCACGCTGGCGAGGGCGCAGGCCTCCTCCAGGTCCAGGTTCGATGCGGGTTTGGCAAAGTAGGTTTCAGCCGCCGCGCCGGCGCCGAACACGCCCTTCCCCCATTCCGCTACGTTAAGATAAAGCTCCAGTATGCGCCGCTTGCCCAGGTGTTTTTCCAACTGCCACGCTATCAGCAGTTCCTTTATTTTCCGCAGCGGGTTTTTTGAGGGGGAGAGGTAGAGGTTCCTCGCCAGCTGCTGCGTTATAGTGCTGGCGCCGAGGGCGAATTTCCGCTTCCTTATGTCGTATTTGAGCGCGGCTATGGTCAGTTCCCAGTCTATCCCCCCGTGCCGGTAGAAATCCCTGTCCTCCGCCACTATGACGGCGTTTATCAGGTGGGGGGATATGCGCCCTATCTGTGTCCAGCGCATGCGCGGGGCGAATTTTTTTCCAGCGTCCTGGGCCTGTTCCCGCCGTAATTCCATGAAAGCGGTGGTCTTTGGATTTTTAGTCTTGAACTCCCGCACGTCAGGCAGCCAGAGCAGGTAAATGACGCACGCGGCGCAGAACCCGGCAAGC
>CAYPTM010000105.1:0-7639 GCA_964413345.1 uncultured Elusimicrobiales bacterium | reverse complement strand
ACCGCCACGTCTCTTGGGCGGGAACTTTCCGCAAGGGGCCTGCTGATAGTTAGCGGCCTCGCCCGCGGGGTGGACACGCTCTGCCACGAGGCTGCCCTTTACAGCAAGGCTCCCACCTGGGCTGTTGTGGGCACCGGCCTGGGGAAATGCTATCCTCCGGAAAACCGGGGTCTCGCGGACAGGATTGTAGCGGGCGGCGGGGCGATAATATCCGAGTTTCCCTTCGACAAGGGGCCCATGGCTTTCCATTTTCCCCGCAGGAACCGCATCATAGCGGCGCTGTCTTTCGCCACTCTGGTGATAGAGGGTGACATTAAAAGCGGAGCGCTTATAACGGCGAAGCAGGCGCTTGAACTTGGGCGCGACGTCATGGCCGTTCCCGGCCCCATAGACAGTCCGCGCAGCGCTGGGCCAAACCGGCTTATAAAGGACGGGGCGGCCCCGATACTTTCTGCGGAAGACGTGCTGACGGCTGTGCCGCTGTCGATGTCTTTCGGCCTCCGGCCTTCCGCCGGAGGGGAGAAGAAGGCCGCGGCGTCCGCGCCGGTATTCGGCGGGGACGCGGGCGAGGCTTTGTCCGCGCTGGGGAGCGAGGAAGCCACGCTCGACATGCTGACCGACCGTCTTGGCTGGTCAGTGCCGCGCGCGGCGGCAGCACTGTTTGAACTTGAGGCAGCGGGCGCGGTCGCCTGCGCCAATGGAGTGTACGCTAAACGAATATGAAAAAGTCCGAAACCACGAAGGCAAAAGCGACGGCCAAGGCCGCGCCCAAGACTACGACAAAAGCCGAACCCAAGGCGGCGCCCGCGCTTAAATCCGCGAAGGGGCATTTCCTTGTGGTGGTGGAATCTCCGACCAAGCAGAAGACCATAACCAAGATGCTCGGCCACGAGTTCACCGTAAAAAGCTCTTTCGGCCACGTCCGCGATTTGCCGGAGCGCGATCTCGGCGTGGACGAGAAGAACGATTTCAAGCCCACCTATGTGGTCATACCCAAGGCCGTCAAGAACATAGAGGACATAAAGCGCGCAGCCAAGAGTTCGGACCTGATTTATCTGGCGACTGACCCTGACCGCGAGGGAGAGTCCATCGCCTGGCACCTGGTGCAGCTGCTCAATCCGGAACCCGCGAAGGTCCGCCGCATAGCCTTCCACGAAATTACCAAGCAGGCCATCACCCACGCGCTGGACAGCGCGCGCCAGCTGGACATGTCCCTGGTGGAGGCGCAGCAGGCCCGCCGCGTGCTGGACCGGCTGGTGGGTTACAAACTCTCGCCGCTTCTGTGGCGCAAGGTGGGCAAGGGCCTTTCCGCCGGGCGGGTGCAGTCCGTCGCGGTGCGCATCGTCGTAGAGCGCGCGCGGGAGATAGCGGAGTTCAAGCCCGTTGAATACTACAGCGCCGCGGTGGAGCTGGAAAAGCCGGGCTTCCCGCCCAGATTCACGGCGCGCATCTGGCAGTGGCAGGGCGCCCCGGTGGAAACCACCACCACCTTCAAGTATTTCGCCGAAGACTATAAGGTCAGGACCACCTGCTTCCGGGGAGAGGCTGACCTCGCGCCGGCCATAGAGGCCATAAAGGCCGGCCCGCTTACCGTCACGAAAGTGGACGCCAAGGAAACCCGCCAGCGTCCCAAGCCGCCCTTCATCACCAGCACGCTTCAGCAGGACGCCTACAACAAGCTGGGCTTCAATTCGCAAAAGACGATGATGCTGGCGCAGGAACTTTACGAAGGCGTTCCCCTTCAGGGAGAGACCGTCGGTCTCATCACCTACATGAGAACGGACTCCTTCAACGTCTCCACCGAGATTCAGGCCGAGGCCCGCAAGTTCATAGCTTCCGAGTATGGCGACAAGTTCATGCCTCCTTCCTCGCCTTCCTATGTGACCAAGGTGAAGGGCGCGCAGGAAGCGCACGAGGCGATACGCCCCAGCTCCGTTTTCCGGAAACCTTCGGAGATGAAGAAATACCTCAGCTCCGACCAGGCCCGTCTTTATGAACTGGTATGGCTGCGCTTCATGGCCAGCCAGATGGCTGACGCGGTCTTCGACACCGTCAGCATAGAAATAGCCGCCGGCAAGCCGGAAACTCCCGCCTGCCTGCTTCGCGCCGGCGGCCGCACGGTCAAGTTCGACGGCTATCTCCAGGTTTACAAGGAGGAGCCGGACACCGATTCCCAGGATGACGACAAGGACGAGGAGGCCGCGGTCCTGCCCGCGCTGGCGCAGGGGGACAACCTCGCGCTCACGGGCGTGACCCCGAAAGGGCACACCTCGTCGCCTCCGCCGCAGTACAATGAAGCCAGCCTCATCAAGACGCTGGAAAAGCACGGCATCGGACGCCCCTCAACCTATGCTCCGATTATCAAGACCATCATAGACCGCAAGTACGTCCTGCGGCAGGCCAAGACCAGCAAGCTCGGCCCGACCGAACTGGGCGTCACTGTCACGGAAAAGCTGAAGGGCTTCTTCAAGGAAATAATGGAGCTCGGCTACACGGCGGACGTGGAGGAGAAGCTGGACGAGGTGGCCGAAGGCAATATAAAGTGGGTCAGCGTCATAAAGGATTTCTACGGCGCGTTCCAGAAGGATCTGAACACGGCCTATGACGGCATGGCCGTCACCCAGCCCAAGCAGAGCGACGAGAAATGTCCCAAGTGCGGCGAGCCCATGCTTATAAGGGAAAGCCGTTTCGGGAAATACCTTTCCTGCTCCAAGTTTCCGAAGTGCGACGGCAAGATACGCCTCGACAGCGAGGGCAAGAAGATTGTCCCGGAGGTCACCGACAAGGTCTGCGAACTCTGCGGCAAGCCCATGCTCATCCGTTCCGGGTGGCGCGGCAAGTTCCTTGCCTGTTCCGGCTTCCCCAAGTGCAAGAATACCAAGTCCATAGAGGGAGAGGGCGCTCCGCGCTTTTCCCCTGTCAAGACTGACCGCAAGTGCGACAAGTGCGGCAGCGCCATGCTTGTAAGGCAGGGGCGCAACGGTTATTTCCTCGCCTGTTCCGGCTATCCCAAATGCAAGAACATAGCGGACGCGACCCAGGAAGAGCTAAAGGAAATAGTGGACGCGGCGCAGAAGGCCGCTCCCCCCGCGCCTGCCACGGAAGCCAAGCCCGAAGAAAAGAAGGACTGATGGAAAATACGGTCTCCCAGTTCCTTGTCCGCCTCCGCGCTCGCGATTTTTCGCCCAACACCCTGCGCGCTTACGAGGCGGACCTCAAGGAATTCCTGGCCTTCATGAAGGCCAGGGGGAGGACCGCCGTTTCCGATTTCAACCGCAACGAGATACGCGCCTATCTGGCTTCCCTCAACGCCTCCGGCCCGGCGCGCAATACAATCCTCAGGAAAATGTCCGCCCTGCGCAGCCTCGCGTCCTTCATGACGGAGAGCAATCTCCTCGCCGGGGATCCGTTCCTGCTGCTGCCTCTCCCCAAGAAGGAGCGCCGCCTGCCCCGCTTCATGAGCGAGGGCGAAGTGGACGGGATAATATCCGCGTCGGACGAGGAAACCCGCTCTCCCGAGCGTGACAAGGCCATGATGGAGCTGCTTTATTCGAGCGGCCTGCGCCGGAGCGAGCTTTCCGGCCTCAACGTGGGCGATGTGGATTTCGCGGGCGGTTTCGTGCGCGTGTTCGGCAAGGGGCGCAAGGAACGCGTGGTGCCGGTAACGAATGGCGCGCTTGACGCCATACGCTCTTACCTCAAGACACGCCGGGACGCGCCGGATGCGCGCGATCCCCTGTTCCTGAATAAAAACGGCGGGCGGCTGTCCGGCCACGGGCTTGCGCTGGCCGTAAAGCGTCTGGCGGGCATGGCTCACCTTGCGCGCAAGGTCACTCCCCACGCCTTCCGCCATTCCTTCGCCACCCATTTGCTTGACCACGGCATGGACCTGCGCTCCCTTCAGGAGATGCTGGGCCACGCCAATCTTTCCACGACACAGATTTATACTCACGTGACGCTTGAGCGTCTGAAAAAAGTTTACGGCAAGGCCCATCCCAGGGCTTCCGGCAAGGAGAAACCATGATCGGCATAGGCATAGACGTGGGCGGAACCTTCGTAAAGTTCCTGGCCGTCGATGAGAACGGTAAGTCGCTTAAACAGGACCAGATTCCCACCCGCCCGGAGGAAGGCCCCAAGGCTTTCATAGAGAAAGTTGCGGCTTTCACCCTCAACTGGCAGAAGGAGTTCAAGGGCCGCCAGATGGCCGTAGGCATGGGCATAGCCGGCGAGGCCGACCCGGACAACGGGCGCATTCATTTCGCGCCGAACCTGAACAAGTGGCGCAACGTGCCGATAAGCGAGCCGTTCGAGAAGCTGACCGGCATGTCCTGCGTGCTGGAGAACGACGCCAACATGGCGGGCTGGGGCGCGTATGACTGGGAACTCAAGCGCAAGTATAAAAACGTTCTGGCCGTAACGCTCGGCACCGGCGTGGGCGGCGGCATAGTGCTGGACGGGAAGATGTTCCACGGCGGTTCCGGCGCGGCCGGGGAAATCGGCCACCTGCGCGTCGTGCCGGAAGGCGAGCTCTGCAACTGCGGCTCGCGCGGCTGCGTGGAGGCTTATGCCGGCAATTACGCCATTTGCCGCAGAACGGCGCAGGCGCTGGAGAAAGCCCCGTCTAAATCCCTGCTTAAAAAAATCTGCGACGAAGAGGGCGTTTCCACTCTCGCCCTCTCCAAGGCGGCGGAAATGGGCGACCCCATCGCCCTCAAGATTTGGGAGGAGACCGGCACGTATCTTGCCAGGGGTCTGGCAAGCGTTTGCCTGGTTCTTAATCCCGATGCCGTAGTGCTGACCGGCGGGGTTTCCCGCGCCAGCAAGTATTTCGTCAAGTCCATAAACGACGAGTTCGGCCGCCAGACCATAACCACGCCCTTCAAACACCTCAAGCTTGTCGTGGCCGAGACCTCCAACCTCGGCAGCATCGGCGCCGCGCTGTTCGGCCTGGAATGGGCCCGCGCCAGAAAGGCGGCCTGACCGCAAGATGGCTTACCGATTGCTTCGCGCTTTGCAGCTGGCGGCACTGGTGGCCGCGGGTCTTGCCGTTCGCGGTTTCGCCGCGGAAGAATTCTCCCTGCCCGAGCCGTCCTCCGGCACCCACCGCTTTAATTTCGAGGCGGACCGCGCGGACTACAACCGCGCGGACGGCAGCATCCGTCTGCGCGGCAATGTAAGCCTGAACGAGCGCGAGCGCCCCGCCGGTCTTGCCCAACGCAAGGTGCGCGGCGAGGACTTCACCGTTTATCCGTCAAGCAGGATTGTCATTTCCCCGCAAAAGCTGCTTGTGGAAGACGGGGTGAATGTCCTCATGGGCGACAGCGGCGAGTTCGACTGGACCGGCCGCAAGGCCCATCTTACAAACGCGGAAGCCACCTACGAACCCTGGCGCATACTCAGTGCCAAGGATGTTACCATAGACGGCAGCACCGCGGTTTTCAAGGGAGCGGAGTTCACATCCTGCGACGAGAAGGAGCCCCATTACCGTTTCAAGGCCTCCACGCTGAAAGTGATACCCGGCCGCAGGGTAACGGCTTTCAACGCCATGCTGTATATGGGCAGCACGCCGGTTTTTTACTTCCCGTACATCTACCGTCCCCTGGGCACGGAAAATCCATACGTCACCCGCATCTTCCCCGGTTTCAGCGACGACCTCGGCTTTTACATCCAGACGGTAACCATATATCACCCGACGCCTAAATTCAGCAGCAGGCTTTATCTTGATTATTACGCCAAACGTTCGGTGGGCGTTGGTACTGAACTGACCTATAACGACCCCGGTAACTTTATCAGCACCATATCCGGCTACAACATAAAGGAAAGCCATGGAGGGCCCGACAGGTGGGGGCTGTATGGCGGTTACTGGCTCCGTCTTAAAGGCGGGCTTGATTCCACCGGCGGCGTCCTCTATTATACGCAGGGCGACATGCGCCTCATGTCTGACCCGGATTTCAACAACACCTATTTCCGCTCGAATCCCTATGCCGTCAGCCCGGACGAGAAGATCAACGCCGCCGTGGTACGCCAGAGCGCTTATACAACCACGCGCCTGTCCGTCTCCCGCACGGATACCGCCACGGCCGACAAGAAGGATTTCTACCGCTCGGCCGAGAGCAAGCCGAGAATGGATTTTTCCACAGCCCAGTTGGGCACCAAGCACATCCCGTTCCTGACTTCATTCACCGGCTACTTCGACAGCACGCAGGTCACGGGCTCGACCTTCTACAATCAGCAGGCCGGCGGGCGCGCTACCATTACACGCTCCATTCCTATCATACGCCGCGTGACACTCACCCCTTCGCTGTATTATGACGAAACCCTTCTCTGGCCCCGCAACAGTGACGGCAGCTACAACGCTCCGCAGTATGTGGGCCGTTACAGCGCGGGCGGCACCCTGCGGGTGGACAATCCCCTCGGAACGTTGGATACCACCTACACTTATGTCCGCCGCCTTAGCAATGGCACCTTCAACGTGGACAGCGACGCCGCCGACCGGGGCGAAGAGCTTAACAAGGTCACCATGGAGCAATTCTGGCTGCCTCATCCCAAGGTGTACGCGCGTTTCGGTTCCGGCTATGATTTCCACTGGCAGCCCGGCGATACCAGAGTCTTCTACCAGCGTCTTCAACCCATATTCGGCCAGGTCGGCGTAAACCCGAATGACAGAATGTCCCTGTTCGGGCGTGTGGATTACACCAGCGGAGAAGGAATTCAGGCGGTGCTGGTGCAGTCAACTTTCGGTCTGCCAAAGAGCAATAACTACACTATCGGTTTCACCAATTATAAAAGCGCGCCTTCAAGCTATTATGTGACGCAGACTTTCGGCATATATCCTAAAAACGCGACCTGGGCCATGGACGTAACTCTCGGCTCGCTTGTGCGCTGCCAGGGCTTTGCGTTCGACGACCTGCGCCTCTTCAACCGCAGCTTCACATTCTACAAGGATTTCCACGACTTCAAAACCCTGTGGACTTACCGCTCGCGCACCGGCTCTCAAGAGTTCGCGTTCAATGTAATGCTGAAGTTTAACGAATACCAGACGCGGCCCGTCTCCGACAGGGAAACCGAGCAGTTCTGGCGTCCCTGGCGCACCGACCCCGACAGCCGGGATTGACGCGCTCCCGTATTGAAAAGCAAACAGCCGCCTGGCAAAGGGCGGCTGTTTATTTTTCCTGGAAAGGGATGATGCTACTTGATGAGGCGTTTCCGCATTTCCCTGACGGACAGCAGGGGGAGCGTGGCGGCCAGTACGGCAAGATACAGCCAGTTAAGCCATAGCGCCGGATAAAACACGCCAAGCGTGGCCGCGCGACAGATATCGGTAAGGTGCGCCAGCGGAAGCGCGTACGCCACATACTTGGCCCAGTATGGCAGACCGTCCAGCGGGAAGAACGTGCCGCTGAAAAGGAACATCGGGTTTAGGAACAGGAAGGCGGGCAGATTAAGGTTGTCTATGCGCGGGGATTTGGAGGCGAACAGAAGCCCCATCCCGCTGAAGAGCAGACCCGCGACCGCCGCCGCCGGCAGTATCATGAACGCCGAGGGATAGCTTACCAGCCCGAACAGCGATACCATGGCAAGTATCGCGGTCCCGGCGAAGAGGCCTTTCGTCGCCCCCCAGAGTATTTCCCCGCCAAGC
>CAYPTM010000104.1:0-7882 GCA_964413345.1 uncultured Elusimicrobiales bacterium | reverse complement strand
CCATGGCTTTCAGGCGACCGTTCACCATAGCCTACGCGAAACAGCACGTGCCCCAGTCCCTGTGGACAGCGCCCGGCTTCATCCGGAAAAACTATCTCATCACCGGCGTGTGGTCGCTCGCCTTCGCCGTGGGCCTTGTCACCGAAATAATGCACGCGCGCCACATGAAGATAACCGGCGTGGAGATTGAATTTATCGATGATATCGCCATGCTGGCGGCCATGATTTTCACCACCATCTACTCCCGCCGTCCAACGCCTGAAGGAAACAGGGCCGCCTGAGGCCCGAACCCGCGCACTGACCAAATCTTCATTCTGGACTGCCCACGGCAAGAGTTGTATCATCAAGCCGTAAGGTTCTGTTTGGCGTCCGAGACACCCCGGCATTACGGTTAGCGAGGAGAATCAGATGAAAAAGCTTTTTATTGTTTTGGCCGCGGCCTGCTCAGTCTATTTTTCCGGACCGGCACCGCTTCATGCGGCGCAGTCCCGAAACGGCGGACGCTTTGTCTTCAGCGTAGTAAGCGACATCCACTGCGACTCTTTCAACAAGGAGGCGCAGGACAAATTCTCGCGCGCCATCAGCGACGCGGAGTCCGCCGGTGCGCGGGCCATGTTCGTAGCGGGGGACAGCTCCGACGGACAGGACAACGACTACAAAACAGTCCGCGCCCTGGTCAGCGCCTCCCCCCTCGCGGGAGCGGTCCGATTCTCCATGGGAAACCACGAATACTACCGGGCATTCCATGATGCCACGGGAGCGTGGAATTCCGACACCTTCCCCAATGGGCACACAGACGCCGAAGCCAAAAGAGCTTTCAATTCCTTCCGCGGAGCGGCACCCGGCGCGCCTGTCTACTACGACGAGTGGATGGGTGGATACCATTTCATATTTCTGGCGGGAGAAGACTCCCGCATGACAGACGCCTCCTACCGGGATGACGCCTTCCTTTCGCCGGAGCAACTGGCCTGGCTGAAAAGGCAAATCGATGCTTCCGCGCCCGGCGAACCTGTTTTTGTAATGCTTCACCAGCCCTTCGCCGGAACCGTGGCCGGCAGCGCCGACGGGGAAATCTCCATCCGTCCCGCCGCCGAGCTGAAAGCCATACTCGCCTCCCGCCCGGGGGTAATCGTGTTTTCCGGGCACAGCCATTACACGCTTTCCCTGCCTGACACCTATTACGCGGACGCGTCTTACGGCTTCCATATGTTCAACTGCTCGTCCGTATGGCAGCCCTGGGCCGACGGCAAGGCCCTTCCCGGTGACAGAAGCGAGGGCTTCATAGTATCGGTGGAAAAAGGAACTGTGACCATACAGGGAAGAGATTTTGCGGGAAGCAGATTCATGGACGGCCAGACTTACGTCATAAAGACCGGAACTCATAAAGCGGACTAGCGCGCCCGCGCCATTTCAAAACAGACACAGGGCCCCCGGCAAGGGGGCCTTCGCATTTTTGGAGAGGACTCCGCGGCCTTACGGCTTGACAGGAGGCATTATTTGCAATATACTTGAGTTATCAAGTTTATATCAAGTATGGAGAAACTATGACTTCCCCCGAAAAGAAACTGGAGTTCCTGCTCAGGCTCTCGCGCGTCCAGTCCCAGATAAACAGGAGATTCGACGGAACCAGCGGCTGGTTCGGCTGGAGCGGCTTTCAGGTGCTGTATTACCTGAACCGGTCGCAGGAAAAGAGGATGCGGCGCATAGACCTGGCGGAAAAACTGGCCCTTACCGCGTCCGGCATAACGCGGATGCTGCTGCCCATGGAAAAACTGGGGCTTGTGGAAAGGGAAGCCTGCCAGGGCGACGCCAGGGTAAGCTACGTCAAGCTCACCTCCGCCGGGCAGCGAGTGCTTGGAGAAAGCATGGAAAACGTCCTTTATCTGGCTTCCGAACTCATGCCGAAGGAAAATGAGAATAAAAAAACCGACCCGGAGGATTTCTTCAGGCTGTTTTCCCTGGGCCATATAGCCGACTGACGGCTGGAACCGGCAAAATATGGAGCGGCCCCGTCCGGATTGGACGGGGCCGCCTTTTGCAGCGCGCGGGCGCTCATGGCAGACGCCCGGAAAATCATTCCCTGAACGGAAGCGCGAAAGAGAAAACACTCCCTTCGCCGAAAGTGCTTTCGACCCATATCCTGCCGCCGTGCAGCTCCACCAGCCTGCGGACCAGCACAAGCCCAAGCCCCGTCCCCTCGTATGACCGGGTGTTGGAGGAATCCACCTGTGAAAAACTCTTGAACAGCTTCCCCATGTCCTCCGGCCTAATGCCTATGCCGGTGTCCCGCACGGAAACGAGCAGGTACTTCCTGGTCTCAGGGTTGGCGGCCTTAAGGGCTTCCGCCTGACCGGAGCGTAAAAGCCGGCCGTCATCGGAGTCAAGCTCCTCCGCCTCCAGCGAGACAATCCCCCCCTTGCCGGTGAATTTTATGGCATTGGTAATCAGATTGATCAAAATCTGCTTAAGCTTCAGCTCGTCAGCCAGCATGACGGACCTGCGTCCGCCGAATCTGGGTTTGCACTCAAGCCGTATGCCTTTCCTGGCTGACTGCTCGCTGAAAAGCGACAGCGCGGCGGACAGCATCTCCTCGACATCAAGACTGGATGGCCGCAACTCCATCGCGCCGGCCTCCACCTTGGCAAGGTCAAGGATGTCGTTTATTATGCTGAGCAGGTGCTTTCCGCTCGCGCGGATATTGCGGATATATTCGCCCTGTTTTTCATTGACCGGGCCGAACATCTGCGCTTCCAGCACCTCGCCAGACACCAGTATTATGTTCAGCGGAGTGCGCAGTTCGTGGCTCATGTTGGTGAGGAAAGCGGACTTGGCCCTGTTTGCCGACTCGGCCTGAATCATAGCCTCCTCGGCGTTCTGCTTCTGCACGCTCAGCTCCGACGTGCGGGCCTGCACCTTCTGCTCCAGCGAGTCTATAAGGCAGACGCGCTCAAGCGCCAGCCCGACTTGATTGGCCCATATGCTGTACAGATTGAGGTTGTCCGGAGTGAAATGCGAAACAGCCCTGCTGAAAAACAAAAGCACCCGCGGACCGGCGTCCCTGGAAGACAACGGGCAGGCCAGGCAGGAGGAAAAGCCGTGTCTCGCGGCCAGTCGCATGACGGAGTCGGACGCGGGCTCCGCGGCCAGGTTCTGGCAGACTACCGGCGAGCGGGACTCCTCGGCCCTGTCCGGGAAGCAATCCTCGGCGCCGCCAGCATCCTCCAGAAGGGCCTTGAGGTCAGCGGCAAAGGACTCCTCCCCGGAAGACGACTGGAGCAGTTTTCTTCCCTCTTCTCCGAACCCGACCAGCGCGCATACGCTAAGCCCGGCTATGTCCAGCGCGCGCGAACAGGCGGTCCTGTAAAGGGCCTCCGCGCCCTGTACGGAAGCTAAAGCCTCCGTGGCCATATGCAGCTTGATAAGGCCGTTGGTAAAATCCCTTATGCGGTCTTCCTGAACCTTGTGTTCCGTCACGTCCCGCAATATCTCTATCGCGCCCATGAAATTGCCGGACCGGTCGAAAAGAGGGGCGGCCTTGGACATTGCGAAAAAACCGCGGCCCGCCACGGTAGGCACGAAAGTCTCGGCTATAAGAGTCTTGCCACGGCGGCGTATGCAGGAGTACTCTGTTTCCGAAGACAAATCCTGCTTCAGGACAAGGTCCAGCAGAACTGACCGCCGATGGCCATAAAGGCAGTAGGAATACTCCTCATTGCCCTTGCCGAGCATGGAGGCGGCAGGCATGCCCGTTGCCTCCTCCATGGCCTTGTTCCACAGGACGACGCGCCCTTCCCTGTCTATTACGAAGACCGAGTCGGGAAGAAAATCCAGTATATCCGCCAGATACTGCCGTGACGCCAGCAGGGCCGCTTCGGCCCGGCGGCGTTCCTCCACTTCCCTGGCCAGCGCGTCCCTGGAAACGGTGGTCTTGTTCAGATCCTCCGCCATGCGGTTGAATTCCTCGGCCAACTCGCCTATCTCGTCGGAGGAGGACGTTTCGACCCGGAAAGAGAGGTCCCCCTCGGTGCGTATCTTCCGTATGCCGGACAGCAGGCGGCCGACAGGGCCTGTTATGCCACGGGCGAACCGGAACGACACAAGCAGGGCAAGACACAGGAAAATTATTATAAGTCCGGCTACATGAAGGAGCTTGTCCCGCATTTCCATACCTATGCCGGACATGGAAAGACACATACGCACCGAACCGGCATAGGTTCCGTCATATACTATGGGGGTGGAAATATCAAGCAAGGGGTCCCCAAAACTGGTTTTAACGCGGCGGGAAGAGGGCTGGCCTAGCCGGCCGGGAGCGGCGGGCAGTTCGGCGGACGGGAATCCGGCGCGGGAGCGGCTTGCGAGGACGGCGCCGTTTTCGTCATAGACCGCCGCGAACACAAGCTCCTTTTCTCCGGTGAACAATGCGTCGATAGCTCGATTGACGCCGGCCTGATCCTCAATAAGGGCTGATTCCGCCACCTGAATGGAAAAGTCCGAGGCTTTATGAATCATCATCTTTCGCATGTTCCCGGCCATGGAACTGCGCAAGCCGCCGAGCAGCAAAAGCGAAAACGGCAGAGAAGGAAGCAGCGCCGACAGGCAGACAAGCAGGAGCAGGCGCGTCCTGAGAGAGGTGCGCGTCCGTCCCGCGTTATTTTTGACCTCTGTATCCGCTGTCATTTTCTGAACACCGCCATTGAACTCATATAGTTGCCGTGGAAAGCGCCCTGCCCCTTCACGCTGCCCTCCTCGCCCAGGGAAAATGACCCTATAAACGGGCTGCCGCCCATCTCGGCGCGTATGCCCTCCGCCATTTCCGCCAGTCCGCCCTCGCCCCTGGCCCCTGCGAGCCCCACGAACGCGGCCCCCTGACAATAGACATGAAATCCGCCGGCGACATCCTTCAGCTTGATGCGTCCGTCCACCATGGCCTTGCGCGCCACATAGCCGCCGCGCGCGACCAGCATGTCCGCGCTGCCGCGCAGAAGCGCTATTGTTTCACCCTGCCGGACAAAGCTGGCCTGGGAAAGAGAGCCGTCCGGGAATGCCTCCATGGAAACGCTGATTACATAGCGCTGGGAACCGTCCGGCATGCTTACCACCCTTGCCAGCGGACGTAAATGGGCCGGTTCCCATACGGAGAGAACGCCCGTGGACGGCCTTTTCCCCAGCCTGCCGTCAAGCCACTTGTTGTAAACGTCGAAGGCAGGCTTGCCGTCTATCTTGTAAATGCGCCCGCCGCGCGCTTCGGTCACGACGCCCCTCTGGTTCTGCGCCATGAAACCGCCATGAAAAAATGTCCCCACTGTCGATGATGAATACACAAGGGCGACAGCTATTCCGCCGGGAAGAGTGACGCTTCCCGCGGACACACGCCCCCCGGCTCCATTCCCGGCGGAACTTACGCCGCCCACCACGCGCACCCCTCGCCCGAAAAACTCAGTAACGGCCTCGGCCAGATAGTCCGCGGTGCCGAAATGCGCGCCCAGTATCACCAGCGCCGGCTGTTCGCTGGCGGAGCGGCCCGCATCCTTTACGGCACGGCGGATTGTATCGAGCGCGGCCGCGCGCACGACTATCTCCCTGCGCTTTTCGGAATAGCACTCCTTTCCGCCGGGAGAACAGCCGGATAAATCGCCCGCCGCCACCCCGTAGGAGTTTGCGCCTCCCTGAAAACCGAGCAGAGCGAGCGCGCCCTTCTTACCCTTATGATATCCCTGGTCAGAAAAAACGGCCTGATAGGAATCCATGGCAAACAGTTTGGCGGAGGGGAAACGGGAAGAGAGAAGGGCGGCGGTTTTCCTCATATCGTATCCGGAGGTGGTAAGGACAAGCAAAAAGCCGGGCTGGGGCACGGCGGCACGCACTCTGTCCGCCACCTGACGGACAGCAACGGCCTCGCTGTCCGCAGTGCTCCAGCCCGACTCAATCACAAGCCCCGCTTCCCCGCCCGCAACCAAGGCGAAGGCTCGCCCCGTCACCATCGCCAATACCGCAAGGCAGCAACCAAATCCATACAGCATATATATGCCCCTGCCAAGGACCGGTAAAACCGGGAAGTAACACAAAGAAGAAGGCCCACCAAAATTATCATGAGGACTAGACCAATAGTACTACCATAGTGTAACAGGTTCCCGGCCATTATGCCATACGCTGTTTATCACAAAAAGCGGATAACGCGAAAGAATGGGAAAGCCCGGCTGAGACTCAGCCGGGCCATGTATCAATCGCTTTCCCGCCGCGGCGGGAAGGCTACTCAATCCATCTTACGGAGGGTGAAACGTCACGGACAGGGCGCGGCTGGGGCAGCAAGGCGGGATAGCCGAGCGGAGAGAATGCCACAATCTCCCTGTCGTCCGGCACGCCGAGCGTTTCGCGCACAACGGCTTCATCCCGCAGCGGCCCCGTCATCCAGCAGGTGCCTAGGCCGAGCGCTGTCGCCGCCAGCATGATGTTCTGCATGGCGGCGGAAGCGCTCTCGAGATACGCCTTGCGGTAGGCGGGGTCCTCCGGAGTCTTCATAAGCACGGCTATGACAAGCGGCGCGCCACCGTAGCTGTCGGCAAACTGGAGGAAATCCGGCGAGGCATGCGGAGTGCCGGGCTTTGCGGGAATGGCAGCGAGGCGCTCCCTCGTCACCCGTCCGTAACTGGCCCCAAGCGCGGCCTTCTTTTGCCCTGACACGACCAGGAACTCCCACGGGCGGGAGTTAAGAGCGGATGGAGCCTTGTCCGCGCAGGATAAAATCTTCAGCACATCCTCCCTTTTCACCATATCCGGCAGGAATTTTCGCACCGAGCGGCGGGCGTCAACGACATCGAAGAAATCCATGCATCCTCCTTACAGCCAGATAAGGTTCGCCTTGTTGCGTGGCGGCAAGAGGCGGAATTTGAAAACAGGGTATCCGACCATCATGGCCCCGAAACAGGCCTGTCCCTCCGGAAGGGCCAGCACATCCCGAAGCGGCCGCCAGTTTGCAGCGGCCATCATGATGAAACCGCCCCAGCAGGCGCCGAGGCCGAGCGATGGCGCGGCAATGTTCAGATAGGTCAGCGCTATCGAACAGTCCACCGGGGCCACGTTGTATGCCTTTGGGGCGTGGGCAATTACAAGGGCGTGCGCGCCAAGGGCTATGCCGTCGTGCCCCGCGTCCCAGGCGTCGGCCAGCGCGACAAGGCCGTATTTAGCCGCCACGGGGTCACCGCTTCCGGCAAGATGCCGCAGGAAAGCGGCCGTCTCCCCCGCCACGCGCTTCACCTTTTCGCGCGAATTTATGACCAGCCAGCTCACCTGCTGGCTGTTGCCGGCGCTGGGCGCGTAATGCGCGATGTCCACGAGGCGGGCAAGCTTGTCGTTTTCAACCGGCCTGTCCTGATAATTGCGTATCGAGCGCCGGGAGCGGAGCAGCCGCTCCATCTGCACATCATCAAGAACCACTTCAGGGGCCGCCGGCATGGAGTCGCCCGGGGTGCAGGAGGGTATGGAAAGGGCTCCCTGCGGACAGACGGCCACGCAGTGCCCGCAGCCTATGCAGGCCCGCTCCGCGCGCGACGAAGCCACGGGCGCGCCGTCCTTCATGTCCAGCAGCCCCATGGGGCACACTCGCGCGCACGCGCCGTCCCCGGAGCATTTGCCTGAATCCACTTTCAAAAAACCGCCGTCCGCCATAAAATGCGTCTCCCTGCGCGCCTTCCCGTTCCTGACGGCAAGGCCCCGCAGGGAAATTCTAGCGCAATGCTGCAAATTGCGCAAGTACACACATTTTTGATATATAGTATTAAAAAGCATACCACTATCACGGAGAATACATGGCGCGAAACGCGGAACGACACGGGAAAACCTGCCCCATGACGCTGGTGCAGAAACTTGTCGCGGGCAAATGGAA
>CAYPTM010000103.1:0-7898 GCA_964413345.1 uncultured Elusimicrobiales bacterium | reverse complement strand
TTACCTCGGGATGTTTCGCAAAGTAGTCTCGAACGATGTCTAAATGACGGCGCCAATTTGCAGTTTCCCCAAAATCCGCGCTGCCGAACCCCGGCAGCCGTTACGGGCCCGATGAAGAAGGCTTCTTGGGACACAAAACAAAACCGCGCCGTCAGAGGCGCGGTTTTCAATTTCCCCCGTAAAGGTCAAAAGTAAAGACCTGACCCCCTAAGGCTAGGCCGCGCGGGCGGCCCGCTGCTCTTGCTGCCGGGCGGCGGCGCGCCGCCCGGCCCGCAGCACGTGACTGACGAAATACAGTCCCGCCACGGCGGACACTATGTCGGCTATCAGCCGGCCGGCGAACAGGCCGTTAAGGCCGTACAGCCGCGAGCCGACTATGGCCAGCGGGATGAGCAGCGCGACTATGCGCAGCGTGTTCAGCGCGGCCGAGTTCAGCGGCTTCTGTATGCCGTTCATGAAACAGGTCGAATAGCGGTGCACTTCCATGAAACCGTACCCGAAACAGGTTATATGGATATACTTCACCAGCACGCTCCTCAGGGCGGGATCGTTTGAGAACAGGCCGGAAAGAGGCTCCGCGGCAAGGAAGAAGCAGGCCGTCATCAGCAGCCCGTAGCCGAGCGCGAATACCGTGGTGAGACGCCTGGCCTCGTGTATGCGGTCCAGGCGGCCTGCGCCGAAGTTCTGCGCCACGAAAGGCGTGAGCGACATCCCCACGGACATCGGCACCATGAAAGAGAACATCTCTATGCGCCCGGCGACGCCCAGCGCGGCCACGGCCGGTTCGCCGTAGCCGGCCACTATCCTGGTGATGATAGCCGCCGAGAGCGGGGTGAGTATGGAGCTATAGATGGCCGGCACGCCCATATTGAGGACCCGCCGCCAGGAAACGGCTATGCGCCGGTAGGAGCGCACCGCCGCGGAGAGCAGCCGGTGCCTGCGGTGAAGCACGCGCAGCGTAAGCCCCAGTATGCAGGCCTGCGAAAGCAGGGTAGCCAGGGCGGCGCCGCGTATGCCGAGCCGCGGGAACCCGACGAGGCCGAAGATCATTACGGGGGCCAGCGCCAGGTTTATCAGGTTGCCCGCTACCATCAGCGCGCTGGAGGCCTTGGTATTCCCGGTGCTGATCAGCACGCTGGCCAGCATGCTCTGCAATGCCATCACCGGCATGCCTATATACCAGATGGTCATGAACTGGCGGGTGAGCTCGAGGCTTTCGCCGGCGGCGCCGAGCCGGCCGAACAGCCAATTCATGGAGGACAGCCCGCAGGCCGCCAGCACCAGGGAGAAAAGGGCCATCAGCAATATGGAATGGCTGGTTATCCTTGCCGCCTTGGAGTGCTTGCCGCCGCCGAGCGCGTGCGCCACCACCGTCATGGTGCCGCTGCCGAGGGCCATCATCACAAAACTGAGCATCATGGTCACCGGCATGGCGAAGGATATGGCCGCCAGTGGATTGGTCCCCAGCCGGGAAACGAACCAGGTGTCGGTAAGATTATAGATGTTTATGGCGAATGTCCCGGCCAGCATGGGCAGGGCGAGCCTGACGATGGTCCTGGGGACGCTTTGCGAGGTTAGGGTAATCATATCCGGGCCGCCGGCCTTACGTCTCCGGCCGCAAAGCGCCGCATGCCGCAAGAGGCAGAGAGCAGTAGTATCTTCTTTATAGTATATCGAAGCACAAGAGCCAACCTGTTGAGACGTCCCCCTCGTAGCCGTTTCCGGAAGAGATCCGAGACGAGTTTTATAGGCGACAGGAAATGGCTTTCCCAATGAGAGGGCGCTTTAAATATTTCGTTTGAGCACCCGCCTGACCGCACCAATTTAACGAGTCGCGAAAATCCGGTACTCCCAAGCGTATCCACGGATGCCGCCTCATCTTGTTTTACGGGCGACAATGATGAACCTGTGACTTTTAAAAGATACCCCGCGCTCCCTCTTTATCCTATGGTGGAGCTTTTTCAGGGGAACAAAGTATTTCTTAACCGAAAAGTCCTCTATTTGCCAGGGAACCGCTTTTAAATAATAGACCAACGCATTGATATCGTGAAAAGTGATCTTAGGGAACTCTTCCCGGCAAAAAAGTATTTCAAAGCCGCTTCGTTTGAGCTCCTTGGCCGCATAACCAAGGTCCCAATGGGAGAAACCGAAATCGTCTTTTGCCCCAAGTGCACGGTTTAAATCCAGATTATCCTGCCCTCCCACCTGCTGTGTGACAAATATGCCTTTATTTTTAAGCAAACGAAAAATCTCTGCCGGGCAATACGACTCATGACGATTGATGATCAGGTCGAATTCTTCATCTTTAAAAGGCAGACTGCGGTCGCTCTTGAAGAAAAGAACTTTCACACCCAGAGGATCCAATCTCCGCTTCGCTATAAGAAGATTCGGCTTATATCCCTCGGTAGCGTAAGTATGGCGGGGCAATCGTTTCAGGTCCGCCAAGAATTCGCCTCCACCGGTTCCCATGTCCAGCAAAGAATCGGCGGTTTTTAACAAAGGCAGGACTTTTCTTTTGTAATTCCAGCTTAACCGTTCCTCCTTTATTTTGTTCCTGAAACATGAAAAATCCCATCCTCGAAACTTTTTGTGATATTCTGCCGACATCACGGCCAGAAGAGCCGCATCCGCTTCTGTGAAATTCTTTTTTATCGCCACAAGTTCCTCGGTTTACTCATCCACAGTAAATATAAGGCCCGTTATCCCTGCTTTCTCCCGCCCGGCGAGCGTCCGCAACGCCTGATTCAAGGTTGAAAATACGAGCCCTTGCCAATATAATACCAAAAGGTCTCTAAAGTCGGTAATTTTGGCAGGTTTTGTCCTGCGCTATGCGTGTGCCGCAGCAAGAGCTATGCTCTTCAGACGGCCTGCAATGCTGGTCTGCCGGGCCGGTTTTGGGGAATTGCTCATTTTATGCTGCCTCCGGTTTTTTCGGCCTGATAGGCGGCCGGGAAATGCCGTTCCATGAACATTTCAGGGGCTTTCAGTGGCACCCAGCCGGCCTGTCGGTAAAGACCCTGGGCGTCCCGGGTAGCCAGCACCCAGCGCCGCAGTCCCTTCAAGGCAGGGTGCGATACAACACACTCGTTCAGCCATTTTCCCAGTCCCTTCCCGCGCTCAGCTTCTATAATGAATACGTCGCAGAGATAAGCGAAAGTAGCATGGTCGGTGACCAGCCTGGCAAAGCCGACCTGCCCGCCGCCGGCGCGGTAGACCCCGAAAACCATGGAGTTGGCGGCCGCCCTTTCCACTACCTCCCGCGAAATCCCTGGCGACCAGTAACTGCGTCCCAGTTCCCTGTGAACAAAATCCATGTCCAGTCTGGCGGGTTCCGTGGATATTTCGTATCCCACGCGCGCCCAGGTGGTATATGCCGCTGTTCGTTTTGACATTATATTTCCCTCCGATATTCTGGCGGCTCAGGCCCGCCTTGGCGATATTCTATCCTGGACTTGGTATAATGGCAAGTACCAGAATTAAGAAACAATATGTACCAGAAGGAACGCCACTTATGCGAAAATTAACCTTATCCGTTAGCCACTGCAGGAATGCCGCGTATCTGAATATCGCCGATGCGCTGCGGGCCAGCATCCGCGCAGGACAACTGCAAAAAGGTGAGAAACTCCCTTCCACCCGCGAATTGGCCCGTGAATTGAGGGTACATCGCCATACCGTGATGGCGGCCATTCGAGAACTGGTGGCCGAGGGCTGGCTGACCGCGCTGGAAAGGCGCGCCTACCGGGTAAACGAAACGCTTCCTTCCAGTTTTTTCGAAGCCGCGGCCCAGGGCGGCGCCAGACACGCGCGGGGGACGCACGCCTGGCGGCTGGTCCGCGGTACCACGGTACGCGTTCCGGCCCCGCCGCCAGCTTCCGTGCGCTACGCGTTCAAGAGCGGTGTTGCCGACCTGCGTATTTTTCCGCATCGCGAGTTCAAATCCTGTCTGAGCGATTCCTTAAAACTTTCCCGTCTGCGTGTGCTGGATTATGGAGACCCCGCAGGCCACCCGCCGCTGATAGAAGCCCTCAAGACCTACCTGCGCCGCATTCGCGCCGTGGCCGGGAGGGAAATAGTGATAACTCACGGTTCACAAGAAGCTATTTTCCTGGCGAGTCAGCTTATTTTAAAGCCTGGCGACATAGTGGCCGTGGAAGCACTGGGCTATCCACCGGCCTGGGAAGCATTGAAAGCATCCGGGGCTCAGTTGGCCCCTGTAGCCGTTGACTCAGGCGGCATGGACCCAGATTCCCTGGGAAAATTGTTGCGCGGGCGCCGGGTGCGGCTTATATATACTACGCCGCTACACCAGTATCCGACCACCGTTACCTTGTCGGTCCCCCGGCGGCTGCGGCTTTACGAACTGGCCTCTCGTTTCGGCGTGCCTATCCTCGAGGACGATTATGACCACGAATTTCACTACAACTCCCAGCCTCTGGCGCCGCTGGCAAGCCAGGACCCGGAAGGCCTGATAATATATGTTTCCACTTTCTCCAAAGTGTTGTTTCCTTCCGCGCGAATAGGGTTCGTGGTCGTGCCTGAAAAACTGGCCGCGGCGCTCGCCGCTTACCGCAGGATAGTTTCAAGACAGAACGCGACGCTGCTGCAGGACACAGTGGCCCGTTGGATGAACGCGGGCGGTTTTGAATGCCATCTCCGGAAGATGCGCCGCACATATGAGGAAAGGATGGGCACCCTCCTCGCCTGCCTTGAGAAAGGGAAAGCGGCCGGCTTACCGCTCTCCTGGACCGCGCCCAGCGGCGGCATGGCCGTGTGGCTAGATACCGGATCGGATTCCGTAAAGACCGCGCAACTTGCTTTGAAGCGCGGGATCTTTGTGCACCCAGGGGCCGACTTCCGGCTGGACGGCAAGTTTGACACCCATCTCCGTCTCGGCTTCGCTAACCAATCGGCAGCCGAAATTAAACAAGGTACTGGGCTGCTCTTTGAGGCGCTTCGATCAGGCAGCTGATTTAAGAATATTGGACGCTTGTATACAGCGCACAGATGCTTGGGTCTCTGCCTAACCCAAGGCGGTGGCCTGCATCAACGTATTTCCGCTATTTTCCAGAACGGAACCGGATCTTTATTAACAACGCTATTGTTTTTTATCCTTAATACCAAAAGATCTCTAAAATTGGGAATTTTGGCAAGTTTGCCCCCCCCCAGGCTGGCCCCTCCTTATGGTCTTCGCCGCCTCCCCCCGGTGGCGGCAGAACATTAACAGAAAGACCAGCGCGGCGGCCGCGCAAGCCGTCTGTTGAGCATAGCTCTTGATACGGCACGGGCATAGCCCAGCGGACGCCGGGCTGGTGTTTTATCATTACTGCGGCCACCGGATAATTCTTGAGATATAAATCAGGAACAGGCCCGCGCCGCTAGCGGCTTCAGCAGAAGCCACGGGCGAGCGCGGGCAGAGTCCGTAACGATATTGGTTCAACTCTTTGCAGTGGGCGCGAAAATAATTTTCCGCGTTGGCCGCCTGAGGCGCATAGCGCTTATTGCGGCGGAACAGGAGGCGCGGCGGTATCAGGTCCTCGCGAACTCCAGGCCCTCGCGCCCCGCCTTTACGGCCACCTTGTCGCCGGGCTTGAGCTCCCCCTCCAGCAGTTTCATCGCCAGCGGGTCGGCCAGCAGCCGCTGAAGGGCGCGCTTCATGGGCCGCGCGCCGAACTGCGGGTCATAGCCCTCCTTGAAGAGCAGGTCCCGGGCGCCCTTGTCGAGGGCCAGGTCCACGCCGCGGCCGGCTGCGGCCCGGCGTACCCGCTCGAACTGCATATCGGTGATCTTCACGATCTCGTCCTTGCCGAGCGCGTTGAACACCACTATCTCGTCGACGCGGTTTATGAACTCGGGGCGGAAATGCTCCAGCAGGCTCGCCTGCACGGCCTCCTTCACCTTGGCCTGCGACTTGCCGGCGTGCTCGAGTATCAGCCGCGAGGCGATATTGGAGGTCATGATGATGAGCGTATTGCGGAAGTCCACCGTGCGGCCCTTGCCGTCGGTGAGCCGCCCCTCGTCCAGCACCTGCAGCAGCACGTTGAAGACGTCCGGGTGCGCCTTCTCTATCTCGTCGAAGAGCAGCACCGAGTAAGGGCGCCGGCGCACGTGCTCGGTCAGCTGGCCGCCCTCGTCGTAACCCACGTAGCCGGGCGGCGCGCCTATAAGGCGTGCCACGGCGTGCTTCTCCATGTACTCGCTCATGTCTATGCGGACCATGGCCTTCTCGTCGTCGAACAGGAAGGCGGCCAGCGCCCGGGCCAGCTCGGTCTTGCCCACGCCCGTGGGACCGAGGAAGATGAAGCTGCCTATGGGCTTGCCGGCCTCGGCTATGCCGGCGCGGCTGCGGCGCACCGCGTTGGCCACCAGCGAGAGGGCCTCGTCCTGGCCCACCACCCTTGTGCGCAGGTTATCCTCCATCCGCACCAGTTTCGCGATCTCCCCCTCCATCATGCGGCTCACGGGGATGCCGGTCCACTTGGAGACTATCCTGGCGATGTCCTCCTCGTCCACATCCTCCTTGAGCATGCTGCCGCCTTCCTGCGCGCGGGCCAGGTCCTTATTGGCCTTGTCCAGGTCCTTCTGCAGGGCCGGCAGGCGGCCGTATTGTATCTCGGCGGCTTTATCCAGCTCGCCGCGGCGGCGGGCCGTCTCCTCCTCGTGGCGCAGCTTCTCCATTTCGGCTTTAAGGCCGCGGATCTTCGCGATGGCGTCCTTCTCCGCCCGCCAGCGCAGCTTAAGCGCGCCGGACTTCTCGCCCAGGTCGGCCAGCTCTTTTTCTATGGCCTTCAGCCGGGCCTTACTTACATCGTCGGCCTCCTTGCGCAGGGCCTGCCGCTCTATCTCCAGCTGTACCGTGCGGCGGTCCAGCGCGTCTATCTCGGCGGGCATGGAATCGATCTCTATGCGCAGCGAACTCGCCGCCTCGTCCACCAGGTCTATAGCCTTGTCCGGCAGGAAGCGGTCGGAAATATAGCGGTGCGACAGCCGCGCCGCCGCCACCAGCGCGGCGTCCTTCACGCGCACGCCGTGATGGATCTCGTATTTCTCCTTGAGGCCGCGCAGGATGGAGATGGTCTCCTCCACTCCGGGCTCGCCGATATAGACCTGCTGGAAACGGCGCTCCAGGGCCGCGTCCTTCTCGATATACTTTTTATATTCGTTGAGCGTGGTGGCGCCTATGCAGCGCAGCTCGCCGCGCGCGAGGGCGGGCTTGAGCATATTGGAAGCGTCTATGGCGCCCTCGGCCGCGCCCGCGCCCACCAGCGTGTGCAGTTCGTCGATGAAAAGTATCACGCCCCCGTCGGTCTTCTCGATCTCCTTCAGCACGGCCTTCAGGCGGTCCTCGAACTCGCCGCGGAACTTGGCGCCGGCGAGCATGGAGCCCAGGTCCAGCGAGACCAGGCGCTTGCCCTTGAGGTTCTCGGGCACCAGGCCGGCCACGATGCGCTGGGCTATGCCCTCGGCGATGGCGGTCTTGCCCACGCCGGGCTCGCCGATGAGCACCGGGTTGTTCTTGGTGCGGCGGCTGAGCACCTGGATAACGCGGCGCACTTCCTCGTCGCGGCCTATCACCGGGTCCAGCCGGCCGCGGCGGGCCAGGTCGGTGAGGTCGCGGGCGTACTTGTCCAGCGCCTGGTACTTGGCCTCGGGGTTCTGGTCGGTCACCCGGTGGCTGCCGCGCACGCCTACGACCGCGCCGATCCCTCGTCCTACGTGGAGATGGCCGCCGGCATCCTGCTCGCCAACGGGCTCGGCTCGGTGTTCGGCCCGCTCAGCGCCTCGGGCCTGATGGCGAGCTTCGGCGCGCCCTTCCTCTTCGTGTTCACCGCCGGCGTCCAGCTCGCCATGGTCGCCTTCATCGCGGCCCGCACGGTCGTCCGCGCCCCGCCGACGAAGGC
>CAYPTM010000102.1:0-7902 GCA_964413345.1 uncultured Elusimicrobiales bacterium | reverse complement strand
GAATCACTGCTTGGCATAGCCATAGCGCTGCTTGTCGCGGGTAACATCATTCATCCGCAATAAGCAACTGGCCGATTGTAGTGTAAGGGCCGGAGTCTTTAGACTCCGGCCCTTTTTCTATCGCAAAAACGGGACTGTCTCGCGCTGTGAAAAAGCAAAAGGGCCGGCGCCTTTTAAGCGGCCGGCCCTCGTAGACGATAAAAGTGTTACTTGGATGATTTCTTGCAGTTCTCCGACAGTTCGCTTTCGTGAGTCTTGAGGCATTCCGCCACGTTGCCTTTCGCGGCCGCCACATCCTTGCAGAATTTTTCGGTGTCGGCCTTGCAGCCCTGCCGGGCCGCGTCTATTTTCTTCAGGGCATTCAGTCCTTTGGCCTTGCATTCCGGCGAGAGGTCGGACTTGTGAGCCTTGAGGCAGGTCATGAGCCGGTTTTTCCCGGGAGGAATGTCGGAGCAGAGCTTTGAGGCGTCAGAAAGGCAGGGGTTTACGCTCAGCATTTTTTCTTTTTTCTGCTGCAGGGTGCTTTTGCACGCGGGAGAGAGCTTCGCGGTGTTAGCCTTGAGGCATTCCCCTATGGCGCCAAGTCCCGGTTTCACTCCCTTGCAGAATTTGGCCGCGTCGTCCTTGCACGCAACTCCGACTTCCGCTGCGTCCAACTTTACCGTGGCCACTTTCGCCTTGCAGGAGTCGGAAACGTCCCCGGCGTGGTCCTTCATGCACTTCATCATTTCAAGACCGCTTTTGCCCTGGCAGAGTTTCTGTATGTCAGCCTTGCACGGATTTTCCTGCGCTGTCACAGTTGCTGCCGCCATGGCCGCCGCGGCGAAAAACACCAGTCTTTTCATTAGGATTGTCCCCCAGTTTATGAATTGTTGCCTGCAAGCGTTATAGTAGCAATTTTTTTGGTCCAGGAAGTGTTGTCGAATATGGATTATCGGGCGGTCAGCTTTTCAGCTTCGGGTTTGCGGAGGGCCTGCCGAAACGGACCGGGAAGAAAAATTCCGCAGCCCAGCCAGCGCCTATTGTCCACAGCGTAGCCGCCTGCCAGGGAAGGCCTTTGTCCGTAGCATAGTAGAAGACGATGAGGCGCACGACCATGGAGAAGGCTTTTTCCGCGTGATAAAGCATGGATGAGAGGATAGCCTTTTGGAAGGAGGTTCCGCGCCCGCGCTGGCGGAATATGCCCAGCGCCAATATCATCGAGGCTACAACCGCGGCTTCAGTGGCTATTACGTTCGCGGCGTTGAGGAATATGGGATTTTCAAGATGGAATAGACCGGCTGTCGCGAGCATGGCGCAGAACTGGATGAATCCACCGGCGATTCCGCTCAAAATCCCCTGCACGATTCTGGCGAACGGGGAGTCATTGTACACAGCTATGCAGAACAGCGCGCGCACCGCGTCCCAGAAGCCTATTTTTTTGCCTTCGGCGTATGTCCGGCCATCGTATGATATGCCCACTTCGTAAACCCGGAAGCCTTTGGCCCGGCAGAGGGAGCCCAGCTTTGCCGTGATTTCCGGCTCTATGCCAAACCTGTCTTCCTCCAGCTCTATGGTGCGCAGAGCTTCCCGGCGGAACACTTTGTAGCAGCATTCCATGTCAGTCAGGTTCAGGTCGGACATGGCGTTGGAAAAAGTGGTCAGGAAACCGTTGGCCAGGGAGTGCCAGTAGTAAAGCACGCGGTGTGGTTTCCCGCCGATAAAGCGCGAGCCGTAAACCACGTCCGCCTTGCCGTCCAGTATCGGGACAAGCAGTTCGCTGTATTGTGCCGGGTCGTATTCCAAATCCGCGTCCTGGACAAGTATGATATCGCCCTCGGCTGCCTTGAATCCGGCGCGGAGGGCCATCCCCTTGCCCATGTTCCTGTTCTGGAATATAACCTTGACCGGAGGTTTGTCCAGCTTTTGAAGAAGTTCTCTCGTCCCGTCCGTGGAACCGTCGTCAACTATTATGAGTTCTCGTTCCATCTCAGCCGGCAGCCGGGCGGCCAGCACCGCTTCCACAATACGGTTTATGGTGGCTTTCTCATTGTACGCCGGCATCACTATCGAGAGTTTCATAATAGGAAGTATAGCAAACGGGCGCGCCCGGGAACACGCGCGCGTTTCGCCTCCTTCCGCTTTGGCGCGAGGGTTTTAAAATTGGGTAAACTCTATATATGGGAAAAGACTTCGCCTGCCGGTTATTTGCTCTCGCAGCGGCTGTCGCGCTGGCGGCGGGCTGTTCCGCTCCCGCCAGACGGCACGGACAGGTCCGGCGCGGCGCTTTCGCTGGCCGGGTCGGTTTCACTATTCAGGCCGGCGCTTTTTCCCGGGCCGAAAATGCTGCCAGGCTCGCTTCCTCCCTTTCATCATCCGGTCTCGAGGCCACTTATTACAAGTCTAAAGCCGGCCTTTTCAAAGTGCAGATAGGCAATTTCAAAAGCAAGGATAAGGCCTCGTCCGAGGCCCGGCGTCTGAAGGATTCCGGGAAGATAGGGGATTATCTGGTTGTTTCACCGCAGGAATTCGCCGTGGCTCATCTTAGCGACAAGGGTGAAGCATATCTTCGGCGTTCCCTGGTGGATACGGCCGCCGGTTTCATCGGCACGCCGTATCTGTGGGGCGGACAGTCGGCTGAAAAGGGGTTCGACTGCTCCGGCCTTGTCATGACGGTCTACCGCCTTAACGGCATAGAGATACCCCGCAATTCCGGGGCACAGTATGATGCCTGCGGCGCCGACAAGGGGCATGAGCCTGAGGAGGGGGATTTGGTCTTCTTTTCGCCCGCCAGCGGGGGCGGCATCGGTCACGTGGGGATATACTCAGGCGACGGCAAGTTCATTCATGCGCCTTCAGTCGGGAAAAGTATCAGGGAAGATTCCCTTTCGGTTTCCTATTTCCGCGTGCGGTATAAAGGTTCCTGTTCCTGTATGTAATGGGAATAAATCGTGGGGTGCATCCCCGGCATGCAGTCGGAGTGGTGGCCCGGATATTCCCTCCATACCCGCATCTGGCCTGGCGATTCCAGTCAAAATAAAACCGGCTCCCGTTTGTGGGAGCCGGTTTCTTTTCTGTTCGAATTTATGTTACTGGGCCGAGAGGGCTTGCGCGGCGCCGGAGGCTTTCATCAGCGTCTTCTCCGACTTGAGCTCCGCCGCTTTGGCGCGCTTTTCAGCTTCCGCCATCTTGGCCGTCTGATCCGCGCTAAGAGTGTTGTCGCCCACATCGAAGGAAGGAACGGCTTCCTCAGTGTAAATGTTGGGTTCGACAAGGCTCTTGTTGCCGGGGATGGTTATCTTGAGCGTACCGCTCATGTCTGTGCGGTAGATCTGGGCCCCTGAAGCTTTAAGCCTGTCCAGCGCTTCCTGGTGAGGGTGGCCATAAACGTTGCCCGCGCCTACTTGTATGTACGCCTGCTGCGGTTTTACCTTGGCAAGGAAGTCAGTATCCGAAGAATAGCGCGAGCCGTGGTGCGCAACTTTCAGCACCTGTGAGGCGAGGCCGGTACGGAATATGCGCATCATGGCGTTTTCGATGGGGCTTTCCGCGTCACCCATGAAAAGGAAGCTGGTGTTCTTGTATGTCATGCGCATGACGATTGAGCAGTTGTTGACCACGTCGTTGTTTGTGTTCGACGAGGGTGCCGGGCATGAATTGAGGACGCGTATCTTTACTTCCGGGTCCCAGTTAAGGATGTCGCCGGGGGCGGGGAAGTTGGTGGTGCAGCCGGGTTCGGCTGCGGCAAGCTGGCGGAGGGTGTTATCGCCCTTGGCGTCAGAATTTTCCATGTTGGTGTCGTAGTACGCGCCGACATCGTAATGGGTGAAAACATATTTAAGGCCGCGGTAGTGGTCGGAATGCGGATGCGTGAGCACCACGTAGTCCAGTTTCCTTACGTTGTGGGAGTTGAGGAAGTCGGCAATGGTCTTGCTCTTGGGGCCGCCGTCTATAAGGACTTTCTTGCCGCTGGGCAGCTCTATGTATATGGCGTCGCCCTGCCCGACGTCTACGAAATAAACCGTCATGTCCGCGGCGGCAATGCCGGCGCAGGCGGATATAAGGAGGGCGGCAATGGCCGTCTTCCCAAGGCTGAAGGACTGTTTAAAATTCGGAAAGCGCATGTTGCATCTCCGGTACAGAGTTCGGTAAAGGCTTATACTTCTATTATATTATTGGGGCCGCCCGACTTTGACCCAAGGGTCAAAGGTCCTAAAATCGCGTAGGCCCCTTTGGCCGTGGCAATTTCCGGGTTTTGCCCCTTTCATTTGACTGGCTTACTTTATCGCCTGCAGCAATACGCTGAGGCCTTCCCAGATTATCTGCACGCCTATGGCCAGCAGGATAAAGGCTGAAATCTTGGATATGGTCTGAGAGCCGGCCTTCCCCATGCGCCTTAATATAAGTTCGCTGTAGCGGTAAAAAACGAACACCGCTGTTGCCGCCAACGCTATTCCAAGCGCCCGGCCCCCGAAGCAGAGCCATGTTTCCGGCTGTATCAGTCCGCCGGAAGGAACCAGCGTCAGCGTGACGGCTATGGAGCCGGGGCCTGCCGTTACCGGCATGGTCATGGGGAAAAAAGCCTGCGATGTCATCTTGCTTTTCAGCTCTTCCTGCTCCGCGGAGGATATGCGGGGCTCGTTGTTGAGCATTTTCCATGCGGTGTTGAACAGCAGGAGGCCGCCGGCTATTCTTATGACCGGTATGGATATGCCGAATATCTTAAGCAGCCACCCTCCCACCAGCAGTACGGCCAGCAGGAGCATGAAGGTATATTTGCCTATCATCCCGGCCAGACGGTGCCGGTCCGGGTCCGGCAGGCCGGAGGTCATTTCAAGGAATATCGGGGCCATAGCCGGAGGGTTAAGGATGGGGAAAAGGGCCAGAAAACCGAAGGCCGCGTAGTTGAGAAATTCATGTAGCATGGCGTTCTCCTGCGAGATGTCTTTGTCCGGGGCTTGAGCAAGGATAATGCGCTCCGCCGCGGAAACATGTAAAGTATATAAAACACGCCGCAGTACAGGCATTATTATGAATCATACTCCCGATAAAGACGCCCGAGAGGACGTCCGTTCCGTTTCTGTCCCTGAAGCCGTTGTCCGCGCCGAGGGCGGCATTCCTGAGCTTTGGAGCATGGCTTATCCGCTCATCATTTCTATGGCGGCGGCCACGCTCATGCAGTTCGTCAACCGCGTTTTTCTTTCACGGTACAGCGCCGACGCGCTCGCCGCCTGCGTCCCGGGCGGCATACTGAGCTTTACGTTCGTCTGCTTCTTCCTGGGCACCACCATGTACACCAACGCCTTCATAGCCCAGTACTACGGGAAGAGAAAGCTTGCCAGCGTCTCCATCGCCCTTTGGCAGGGCGTCATACTGGGGCTGTTGTCCTGGGTCGCCCTTATAGGGCTTATCCCGGCAGGACTGTGGATAATTAACAATTCCTCGCATCCTCCGCAGGTGAAAGTGCTTGAAGTCGAGTATTTCACCATCCTGATGGCCGGAGGAGGGTTCGGCATACTCAACGCGGCGCTAGGCTCATTTTTTACCGGCAGGGGCAAGACTAAAGTTACCATGCTGGTCAACCTCGGCGGCAATATCCTCAACATATTGCTTTCAGGGATTTTAATATTCGGTCTCGGCCCGATCAAATCTCTGGGCATTACCGGCGCTGGCTATGCGTTTGTCGCGGGCAATCTGTTCATGACGCTGATGTTCACGCTCCTGATTTTCTCGCGTGAGAACAGGGAGCTGTACCGGACTTCCCGCCTGATGCGTTTTCATCCGAAACTTTTCCTCCGCCTGCTGAAGTACGGCCTGCCTAACGGCGTGGGATTCTTCCTGGACGTGGCTTCGTTCACCGTCTTTTTCTTCCTGGCCGGCAATCTGGACGGGCCCTCCCTCGCCGCCAACAGCATTCTGGCCACAATCAACACAATGGCTTTCATGCCCGTGCTCGGGCTTGGCATGGCGACACTGACTCTTGTGGGACAGCGTGTGGGGCAAAAGCGGCACGATATAGCTGAAAAGACAGTTTACAACGCAATCCGGATGACCTTCTTCTACGTGGGCGCTATAAGCCTGTTTTTCTTCCTGTGCCCGGGCGTTTTCGTCAATCTGTTCGGCTCTCCTGACGCGCCTCAGTACGCCGCCATATTGGAAAAGAGCAGGCGGCTGATGCGCATACTGGCGATTTTCGTGCTGTTCGACGGCATAGGCATAGTGTTCAGCGACGCCATAAAAGGCGCGGGCGACACCCGTTTCCAGATGATGACCGCTTCGCTGTGCGCGTGGCTCGTGTTCGTTCCTGGTTCCTATGTCTGCGTTTACGTGCTGCACACCCCGCTGGAATATGTATGGGGCTGGGCCTGCGTTTACGTCTTCCTGCTGGCCCTGATATTCTGGCTGCGCTTCCGCTCAAACAAGTGGCGGGAGATAGACATACTCAAGCATTAGTTATAGGACGCAAAAAAAGCCCGCCCTTAAAAAGGGCGGGCTTTTCGTTTTTGCGGCTGATAGCTAGCAGTAGAGGTAATCCTTCACCAGTTTGCGTATTTCGTCTTCCTTGCCGAACAGCCGTTCGCTGAGGTCATGGTCGTTGAACGCCTTGAGTTTGGCCGCCTGCCTGTCCAGCAGGAGCGGGGGGAACACGCCGTCCTTTTCGTAGACCGTCCGGTCCTTCAGCAGGCAGTCGGCGGAATCGAAGCAGGAGATGGGCAGCTGGGAGAGGCGCTCCAGCACGTTCTTGTGCTCGGCGTGGAAGATGTTGACGTCCACGTAGAGCTTCTTGGCCATCTCAAGGGCGTCCGGCGTCTGCAGGCCGTGGCGCGCCGCGACGCAGAGGCCGGCTATCAGCAGATACGGGTTTGCCGAGCCGTCGGCGCAGCGGAATTCCACTGTCTGGCTTTCCGAACCGGAGGCCGTCACCTTTGGCTCAAGCGGGTTGGCGTCGTTTACCATCCCGTCGGCGTTCAGCCAGCCGAGGGGCACGCGCACCAGCACGGAGCGGTTGCGGTCGCCCCAGCAGATGTTGGTGGGGGCTTCCTGATGCGGCACAAGCCGCAGGTAAGAAGTGGGGACCTGGTTGCCGAAGGCGGTAAGGGAGGAGGACAGGGACAGGTATCCGGCTATTGCCCTGCGGGCGGTGTCGCTCAGTTTTCCGCCTTCCACCATCATGTTTTTGCCATTCTTCATCAGGCGGGTGTGGATGTGCATGCCGCTGCCGGCGTGCCCGGCGGAAATTTTCGGGGCGAAGGAAATCGTCACGCCGTTGCGGTAGCCTATCATGTTGAGCATCCACTTGGCCACGACCAGCTGGTCCGCCGCTTCCTCGGCCGGGACGGGTAGAAACTCAATTTCATGCTGCGCCATCTCCGACTCGTCGCCGCGTATGTAGCCCACTTCGCTGTGGCTGTACTTTATCTGTCCTCCCGCCTGCGCTATGGCCGACACGGCCTCAAGGCGGAGCTTTTCCCATTTGGCGAACGGGGCCGATTCGTGATAGCCCCTCTGCGCCGTGGCGGGGTACAGGCTTTCCTTCGGATATATGGTGTAGTATTCCAGTTCGCCCATGGCGTCCATGGTCATGCCGGTGGCGTCCTTCAGGGACTGCTGCGCCTTCCTCAGCACGTTTTCCGGCGAGCTGGAGAGCGGCGTGCCGTCGCTGGTGTAGTAGGAGCAGAGCAGGTCCAGGGTGGGCCTGTCGGCGAAGGGGTTCACGTAGGCCGAGCGGAAGCGGGGTATGGCATAAAGGTCGCTTGACGCCGCGTCTATGAAGTTGAAGAGGCTGGAGCCGTCCACCCGTTCGCCGAAGGAAAGGAAGCGGTCCAGGCGCGCCTCGTCGCTTATGACGAAACCGAGGGTTTTGAGCCGTCCGTCGTGGGCGACGTAGCGGAAGTTGACCATCTCGATATTGTTTTCCTTTAT
>CAYPTM010000101.1:0-7906 GCA_964413345.1 uncultured Elusimicrobiales bacterium | reverse complement strand
TCACGTCCGCCATACGCAAGATGCGCGCCCATTTCAACGTGCCTCCCGGCCTGCAGATAAAGGCCGTCATCTCGGCCGGAAGCGAGGATGCCCTCGGCGCGGTCCGGAATCAGGAAGGCTATATAAAGCTTCTTGCCAAAGTGGACAATTTGTCCACAGGCGTCAATATGGCCAAGCCCCCGCAGGCCGTCACCACGGCCCATGGCGCGCTTTCGATATTCATTCCTCTGGAAGGGATAGTCGATTTCGCCAAGGAGCTTCCGCGCCTCAAGAAGGAACTGGAGAAGCTGCGGCTGGACCTCGCGTCCTGTGACGTCCGCATGAAGGATGAGCGCTTCATGAAGAACGCTCCCGCGGCCGAGGTCAAGAAGATAACCGACCGCCGCGAGGAAACCGCCCGCAAGATCGAACTTCTTGAAAGCGCCACTTCGGACCTGGCGGCGTGATGAAGCTTCTTATCGCCACCGCCAACCGCCACAAGGCGGAGGAAATAGCCGCCCTCCTGCCGGCGCTCGGCCTTGAATACCGGACGCTGGCAGATTATCCGGCGGTGGTGATGCCGGAGGAGACCGGTTCAACCCTTGAGGAGAATGCCCGCCTGAAAGCGGTTTCGGCCGCGAAACAGGCGGGTGTGTGGACTCTCGCGGACGACACCGGCCTTGAAGTGGACGCCCTCGGCGGCGCGCCGGGTGTTTACAGCGCCCGCTATTGCGGGCGGGAGCGCGATTACGAGGGCAACAACCGCAAGCTGCTATCGGAACTGGAACGCCTGGGCTGGAAGGATGTCGCGGCGCGGTTCCGCTGTGTGGTCTGTTTGTCCTCACCCGAGGGCAAGGCTTCCTGCGTGGAAGGCGCCCTTGAGGGAGAGATAATACGTTCCCCGAGGGGAACTTCCGGTTTCGGCTATGACCCGGTATTCCTTGTGAAGGGGCTGGGCAGGACGCTGGCTGAGCTTTCCTTTGAGGAAAAGAACCGCCTCAGCCACAGGAACGCCGCTTTGGCCAAGGCCGCCCCGCGGCTGTCCCAATTGGCTAATAGTAAATACATTTAGTAATATATGGGTCCTATGTCTACGATAAAGTTCGGAACATCAGGCTGGCGGGCCATGACCGCCGACGTCTTTAACGCCGCCAATCTGCAGCGGCTTACTCACGCCTTGTCCTCCCACATACAGGACAACGCTGAATACGGTTTCGAGGGCGCCGATTACAGGCGCTACATCAAGGGGCGCGGCAAAGGGCCGAAACAGCCTCTTGTCGTGGTGGGTTACGATACCCGCTTCATGTCGGAAAATTTCGCCCGTCTGGTTTCTGACACGCTGGCTTCCCACGCCATTGTAGTCCGGCAGTCCAATGCCGAGGCGCCGGTGCCGGCCGTGGCCTGCGCCGTCGTGGACACTGGCGCGGTAGGCGGCGTCACCATAACCGCCAGCGAGGGCCCTTCCCATCTTAACGGCCTCAAGTGGACGCCCTTCTGGGGCGGTCCCGCCATACCCGAAATTACCGACGACATAGAACTTCGCATGCCGGCCCCTTCATCCCAGCTCGGCAAAGCCTCCCCGCGCGGCTTCGGGGTCACGAGCGCGCTGGTGGATCAGGAAGACCTGCGGGAAGGCTATTTCTCTCGCCTCGGTTCCATCATCGACGGCAAGACCATAAGGAAAGCCAAGCTGCGCGTCGGCACCGACCCGCTTTTCGGTTCCACCCGCACCTACCTGCGGCCTTTCATGGAGGCGCAGGGCGCCGAGGCTCTCGGCATACACGAAAACCGCGACGTTCTCTTTGGCGGCAAGGCCCCCTATACCGGCCCGGATTCCCTGGCCGAGCTTTCCCGCTTCGTGGTAAAGAACAAGCTGAACATCGGCCTTGCCTGCGACAGCGACGGCGACCGCTTCGGCATCATCGACGAGACCGGCTCGTGGGTTTCGCCCAACGAGATACTGGCCCTTGTCGTGGAGCATCTGGTCAAGAACCGGGGCATGAAGGGCCGCGTCTGCCGCAACGTCTTCACCTCCCATTTCGTGGACGCGGTGGCCCGCACCCACGGCCTCGAGGTGCGCGAGACGCCCGTCGGCTTCAAGTTCATAGGCGAGCTCATGCGCTCCGGCCTCTATCTGCTCGGCGGCGAGGAATCGGGCGGTCTGTCCATCGGCGGCCATGTGCCGGATAAGGATGGCATGCTCGCCTGCGCCCTGATGACGGAAATGCTCGCGTTCGAGAAGAAGCCCCTCTCCAAAATACGGCAGGAGCTGCACAAGAAATTCGGCGAGTTCAACACCGTCAAGACCAGCGTTTCCTCCCGCGACATGGACCTGGCCGGCCTAATGGAGGAGCTGTCGGTAAAGCCTCCGCTCGACCTGGCCGGCTTCTCCGTCTGGCGCATAGACCAGACCGACGGCTTCAAGTTCATCCTTCGCGACGGCAGCTGGCTGGGCCTGCATCCCTCCGGCACGGAGCCCGTCGTCCGCATTTACGCGGAGGCCACCAGCAAACCCAAGCTGGACAAGCTGGTGGAAGAGGGCAAAAAAATCCTTCAGGGGAAAAAATAAATGACCGCAAAAATAAAGAAGGTCTTCGCGCGCGAAATACTCGATTCAAGGGGCTTCCCCACGGTTGAGGCGGAAGTCCTTCTTTCCGACGGCTCGTCAGGCCGGGCCGCGGTGCCGAGCGGCGCATCCACAGGCAGCCACGAGGCGCTGGAACTGCGCGACGGCGGGGCCCGCTTCCTGGGCAAGGGCGTCATGAAGGCCGTGCGGAACGTGGACAAGCTGGGGGCGAAGGTCTCCGGCCTGTCGGACATCGGCCGCGTGGACGAGGTCATGCTTGCCCTCGACGGGACGGAGAACAAGAGCCGCATGGGCGCCAACGCCATACTGGGCGTTTCCATGGCGTCCTGCCGCGCCTTCGCCGCCCATCACGAAATGCCGCTTTATGTCTATCTCCGCAAGGCGTTCGGGCTGAAATACAGGGATTACCTCCTGCCCGCGCCCATGCTCAACATCATAAACGGCGGCAAGCACGCCGACAGCGGCATAGACGTGCAGGAATTCATGATAGTGCCGACCGGCGCGCCCAGGTTTTCCGAGGCGCTCCGCAAGGCCTGCGAAGTTTACCAGCATCTGAAGAAGCTGCTTGCCTCGAAAGGCTACACAGTCAGCGTCGGCGACGAGGGCGGCTTCGCCCCTAAAATCCGCCGCCACGATGACGTCCTCAAGACCATAATGGCCGCCATCGGGAACGCCGGTTACTCCGACAAGGACATAAAGCTCGCCCTTGACGCCGCCGCCAGCGAATTCTACGCCGGGGGCAAGTACAGGTTCGAGGGTAAAAACGTGGATGCCGAGACCATGGTCGCCATATACGGCGACTGGGCCGCGCGCTATCCGGTGGTTTCCTTCGAAGATCCTCTTGCCGAGGATGACTGGGAAGGCTTCGCGCTGATGACCGAAGAGGTGGGCGGAACTGCCCGCATAGTCGGGGACGATCTGTTCGTCACCAATCCCGTCCGCCTTGCCCGCGGCATAGAAAACGCCGTTGGTAACGCCATCCTCATCAAGCTGAACCAGATAGGTTCCGTTTCCGAGACCGTCAACGTCATAGAGCAGGCCCACGAGGCCGGCTACACGGCGATAGTGTCCCACCGCTCCGGCGAGACGGAGGACGCTTTCATCGCGGACCTGGCGGTAGCCACCAACGCCGGCGCCATAAAGACCGGCGCCCCCTGCCGTTCCGAGCGCCTGTGCAAGTACAACCAGCTCCTTCGCATAGAGGGCGAGCTGGGCGCACGGGCAAAGTACGCCAGGGATTCGGCCTTCAAGATTAAATAACGGCTATGAAGCACTGGAAGTTTATCGTCGTGGCGGGGGGGCTGCTGTTCCTTGCGGCCAACAGGGATTTCCGGACGCTGGTTCACAATTACATGGACCTGCGCGCCCTCGCCCGGGAGGAGGCCCGCCTTGAGCGCGAGTATCAGGACCTGCAGCGCGAAAAGGCCCGCCTTCTCAACGAAAAGGACGATTATCTGGAGGAGATAGCCCGCCTTGACCTGAACCTGGCCAAGCCGAACGAGCTGGAATTCCGTTTTCCTCCGCCCAAGAAGGAGAAGAAGTGATGCTCAAGCAGTTTCCCGTCGGCCCGATGGCCAATTTCTGCTACATCGCGGGGGCTGACGCCTCTCCCCGTGCTGTTATAGTAGATCCCGGGTGGGACGTGCCCGGCATAACCGCCGCGCTTAAGGATATCAAGCGTGCGCCCGAGGCCATCCTGCTCACCCACGGGCATTTCGACCACGTCCGCGCCGCAGCTGAGCTTTCCCGCGTTTTCGCAATCCCGGTCTATATCCACGAGGCCGACGTCCCCATGCTGGAATCCGCGCCGGAAAAACTTGTGAAGGTTTCCTCCGGACAGGAGATTTCGGCGGCCGGCCTTTCCTTCAAATTCCTGAACACCCCGGGCCATACTCCGGGTTCCTGCTGCATACTTGCCGGGGGAATGCTTTTCACCGGCGACACTCTTTTCGTGGAGGAAGTCGGCCGCGTGGATTTGCCGGGTTCAAACCCGGAGCATATGTACGAGAGCCTTCTCTCCCTGTCCAGGCTTCCGCCGGAGACCGCCGTGTATCCGGGCCACGCCTACGGTCCGCGTGCCAGCTCCACCATCGGGGAGGAGCTTTCCCACAATCCGTATCTTAAACTGGCGGTGAAGGGGAAGGGCTATTTCATGGAGGCCATGGCGTGAAGGCCTCTCCCAAACCGGTCCGTTGGGCTGTCGTCTCGGATTTCGACGGCACTGTGACCACATTCGACGTGGGCGACGCGGTCTGCCTGCATTTCCTCGCCGCGACGAAGGAAGAGGTGGAGGCCAGTTACGACCCCTCCGTTTCCGTTCCTCGCTGGATGCAGCGGTATTTCGGCAGGCTTTCCGCCCCGCCGGCGGAGATTGAAAAATTTGTCTGCAAGGCCGTTTCCCCGAGGAAGGGCCTCTCCGGTTTCGTCTCTTTCTGCCGGAAGGGGAAAATACCATTTGAAATCGCCAGCGGAGGGGTGGACCTTTACATACGGCCCCTGCTGTCCAAATGGAAATTTGATGATGTTAAAGTTTTTTGCGGAAAACACCGCCATGCGGAAAGCGGGTACCGCCTTGCATATCCCATGCTGCGCGGGCGTTCTCTTGAAAAGTTCAAGGCCTCCCGAGTCCGCGCCTTCCAGAAGGCTGGCTACAAGGTTGTTTTCTGCGGGGACGGACCCAGCGATTTCCCCGCCTCCCAGGTCGCCGACGCGGTTTTCGCCAGGCATCGGCTCCTTGTCGCCTGCCGCAAACACGGCGTAAAGGTCCGCCCCCTGGTTTCCTTTGACGCCATAGCTTCTTTCATCCGTAAGGGTTCCTGATGCATCCAGTGCTTTTCGAGATAGCCGGTTTCAAAGTCGCCACCTACGGCCTGTTCTATGCGGGCGGGGCGCTTGCCGGAATGTATTACCTTTCGCGCCGCCGTTCCGAACTTGGGCTGGACTCGGATACTCTGGTCAACCTCTGCATGGCTGTATTCATAGCGGCCATAGTGGGGGGCAAGGCTCTGTACATCGCCACCATGTGGGGGGACTATCAGGGCGGTTTTGCCGACAGGCTGAGGGCCGCTTTCTCCGATTTCCGTTACGGGTTCGTGTTCTTCGGCGGGCTTGTGGCTTCCGTAGGCGCGGCGTGGTGGTATCTCAGGCGCAAGGACCTTCCGTTTTTCCGCACCGGGGATTTTTTCGCCCCCGCCCTGGCTCTTGCCCACGCTATCGGGCGGCTTGGCTGCTTTTTTGCCGGCTGCTGCCACGGCAGGCAGACTTCTTCGTTCATAGGTGTGACATTTACCGACCCGCGCTGTTCCGTGGAACCGGGTCTGCTCGGCCTGCCGCTCTATCCCACGCAGCTGATGGAGTCGGCCGGCAACCTGATGCTGTTTTTCATCCTGCACAAGCTGCTGAACTCCTCCCTGCGGGCTAAGTGGCGGCATGGCACAGTGCTGCTGTGCTATGTCGCGGGTTATTCCGTCCTGCGGTTTGCGGTGGAGTTCTTCCGCGGCGACGACAGGGGCGTATGGATGGGGTTTTCGCAGGCGCAGTGGATAGCTATACTGGCCGTGGCGCTGTGCGCCGCCGCCTGGAAATACATGCCTAGCGGCAGAGAAGGTGCCAAATGAAGGATACAAAGAAATTCGTTTTCTCGGGAGAACCCCAGCGCGTGGACGCTTTCCTCGCCATGCAGCTCGACGGTTATTCCCGCGTGCTGGTGAAGGAGTTCATAAAGAAGGGCGCGGTGCTTGTTAACGGCGTTCCCTGCCGTCCCTCTCTGCTTCTTGCGGAGGGCGATACCATTGAAATCGTCATAGACAAGCCCAAATCCTCCGCCAAAAAACTGGACGGGATGATAGTTTTCGAGGACAAGCACATACTCATCATCAACAAGCCGGACGGTCTGCTTGTCCATCCCCTCAGCCCCAGCTGGGAAAACAACCCCGACGCCGTTTTCGCAGGGGAGGAAACCCTCGCCTCGATTCTCATCTCCTGCCGCCCTGAAATAGCGGAAGCGGGAGTGTCGCGCACCGGCATAGTCCACCGTCTCGACCGCGAGACAAGCGGTCTTATGGTGGTGGCAAAGACCTGCGAAGCGCAGGACAGCCTGCTCGACCAGTTTCAGAACCGGCAGGTGGAAAAAATATACAACTGCGTTTCCTGCGGGGAAATAAAGGAAGACCTTGGCCGCATTGATGTTCCCATAGGGCGCATGGCTGGTCAGAAGATAAAGGCCTCCCCCATCGGTCGCGAATCCCTTACCGAATATAAGGTGGCGGAACGCAAAAACGGCTATACGCTGGTGGAGCTTACCCCAAAGACGGGCCGCACAAACCAGCTCCGCGTGCATATGTCATGGCTTGGCTACCCTGTTTTGGGCGACTGGCTTTACGGCGGGGAAAAGGCCTCCCGCCTCATGCTGCACGCCCGGCAGCTCAGATTCTCCCACCCCTTCCGTAACCGCACCACGGAGTTCGAGGCCCCCTGGCCGGAAAACTTCGCAAGCGAATGGGCCCGCGTCAGCGGCGCGTCTTCTGCGAAAAAAGCGAAGGCCCGGACTAAAAAATAGCCGGGTTTTTCAGGCGCTTCGCGCCATATACGTCATGGCAATTCTACATTGGGAACTGTAATGAGTGGCGAAATAATATTGACAGGCGACAGGCCGACCGGCCCTCTCCACATAGGGCATTATGTCGGTTCGCTTAAAAAGCGCGTGGAACTTCAGGGCAAGTACTCACAATACATACTGATTGCCGATATGCAGGCGCTGACAGATAATGCCGGCAATCCAAAGAAGGTTCATGACAACGTACTTGAAGTTGCGCTGGATTATCTGGCCGCAGGACTGGAGCCTGACAGAAATACCATATTCATACAGTCCATGGTTCCCGAACTTGCCGAGTTGACGATGTTTTACCTAAATCTTGTAACGCTAGCTCGGCTTCAGCGCAATCCCACCGTGAAGGGGGAAATGAAACAGAAGGGCTTTGGCGACGATATTCCGGCCGGGTTCCTTGCTTATCCTGTCAGCCAGGCTGCGGATATAACGGCGTTCCGGGCTAAATATGTTCCGGTAGGAGCCGACCAGCTGCCAATGATAGAGCAGACCAACGAGATAGTGGACAAGTTCAACTCTATTTATCAGAAGGAAGTCCTGGTGCGCTGCGCTCCTCTGCTTTCCGATGTTCAGCGTCTTCCCGGCATAGACGGGCAGGGGAAAATGGGCAAATCGACCAACAATGCCATTTTCCTTAAGGATGATGAAAAGACCCTGGCCGATAAAATCAGGATGATGTATACAGACCCGCTTCATATCCATGCTTCCGATCCGGGACACATAGAAGGGAATAT
>CAYPTM010000100.1:0-7935 GCA_964413345.1 uncultured Elusimicrobiales bacterium | reverse complement strand
CGCCACATAAAATGCTTAAAATCTTTTTTTCTTTGCTTTTGCTGGCCTTCGCGTCGCCGGCCCTGCCGCAACAGGGCGGGGACCAGCGTTTTTCCCTTGAACCAAGAAAACTGTTCGCCTCACCGGTTCATCCGGCGGGCATACACGCCATGGCGATGTCGCCGCAGGGAAACCTGCTGGCCACCGCCGGGAAAGACGGTAAAATCTGCATAGTCAACGCCGCGGATGGGCAGGCCCTGCTGACCATAGACGGGCACCAGGCCCCGGTTAACGCGGTCACATTCTCCGAATACTCCAATTATCTCGTCTCCGCAGACCAGGACGGTTTCATAAAGATGTGGAACCTGAAAAACGGAACCATCGCCTCCTGGACGAAACGGCAGGCGGGCTGGCTGTTCTCGCTCTCGCTGTCGGCGAACGGAACCGAAAAAACCGAATCCCTCGCGGCAGGCACTATAGGGGAGGTGGCATTCTTCTGGCCTTTCGCCCAGAAGCCGCCGACCAGCATGGGCTACCAGGACCCCAGAGGAGTCTACGGCCCGGTCACCCCGTACACGTTCATAATGGCGGACCGCAACACGAGCGTGGACTGGCCAAGCGCCAAGATATTCGCGCTGTCCTCGGCCCGGATCGGGGGGGAAGATTACCTGGCTTTTGGCGGGGAAAGCATACCGCTGGGCGTAATAAAGGTCAGAGACGGAGAGATAGAAAAAGTGGCGGCGCTTGGAGAAAACCTCCGGGCGGTCCTGCGCGGCGTGGCCCTTACGAGGGACGCGAGCGTAGTGGCGGCCGCCTACAGCGACGGCAAGGTTATGGTCTGGCAGACGGACAACGGCAGGCCGCTGGCGGAACTCGCAGGCGGCTCCGCGCCGCTCAACACCGTCGCGTTCTCGAAAGACGACAATTTCATAATAGCCGGAGGCAGCGACGGGCAGATATCGGCCTGGTCCATATGGGACTACAAGAAGGTGCTCTCCATAACCGCGCCCGGGAAGGTATTCGGAGCCTATTTCTCACCCTCGCGCGAAAGGATATTCGCGGCCACTGACAACGGAACCGTGTACGCCTGGGACGTATCCGGCTCGCTGCCTACCCCGGTAACGGCCAAGGAACGCGGGCAAAAGGCGGCCCGGGCCGCGGCCAAGGCTTCTCCTGAAAAAGAAACAGCGGTAGAAAACGGCTTTTTCGGGCTCTCGTGGGTGACTTTGGCGGCGATACTTTCATTCATCCTGCTTACAATTACAGGCCTGGTCCTGTGGAAGCTAAGGAGCGACGAACCTCAGACGCAGCCGCCGGCCGTCATCCCCAAAACTGTTACTTCCCGCCAGCCGGTGGACACGGATTCTGAGAAAATCCCGCAACTTACCATACGCAGCACGGTTTCGCGCGGCACGGCTCAGCCGTCGCTCCCGCTGGGCACGGTCAGGCCGCACCAGCCCTCGAAGGGACCGCTCATCGGCGGGAAATACGAGATTCAGCGGGAAATAGGCCGCGGCGGCATGGCCATAGTTTACGAGGCGATAGAGCTTGCCCTCGACCGCAAAGTGGCCCTGAAGAAAATGCGGGAGGAAATAGGCAGCGACCCCAGGGAAAAGCAGTATTTCCTGCAGGAAGCGCGCCTTACGGCGAAACTGAAGCACACCAACATAGTGGACATATACACCATCATGGAGGACGCCGACCTCTGGCTGGTCTTCGAGTTCATAGAAGGGCGGACGCTCTCGCAGGTGCTGGCGCAGTACAACCGGCTTCCGGTCAAGGAATCGGCTGCCATAATGATGCACATCCTCTCCGCCCTCCAGTACGCCCATGAAAACGGCGTGGTGCACAGGGATTTGAAGCCCTCCAACATCATGATACGGGCCGACGGCATGGTCAAGGTCATGGACTTCGGCATCGCCAAAATAGCCAAGGAAACCGTTTCGATGAAGACCGGCACGGCTGGAGACACCTCCGGCACATTCGCCTACATGGCCCCCGAACAGCATATCGGCAAATCGGACAGGCAGGCCGACATCTTCGCCCTCGGCGTGACGTTCTATGAGATGCTGACAGGACAGCTTCCTTTCCGCGGGCCGGATTTCCTGGCGCAGAAAGAGCGGATGATATACACGCCACTGCGCACGCTGGCTCCCGAGATATCGGACAAGGCCGCCCAGATTGTAATAACCTGCATGGAGCCGGACCGGGAAAAAAGATACAAGACCGCGGCGGAAGTGCTGGCCGCGGTAAAACAACTGTAAACAATCATTGATATCGCGCTGTTTCCCGAAACCGGCGGAATGCACCGCCGGTTTCAGCATTAATTTGGGCTTTATTTACATCCGCTCCAATAGCTATAATGTTTACATATTACACGCGTCGCGCGCGTGTATCATATACTATGATTCGCACTGGCCTTATTCGCATTTGTCTGGTAATCATTGCGGTACTTCTCTCTTTTCCCGACGCCTTCGGGCAGAAGAAAAAAGAGGAGGGCTTCGGCTCGTTCCAGCCGTTCAGAACATCGAACTTTTCCAAGACAAACTTCCGTGTTCCGGCCTCCCAGCAGAGCACTTCAAGGGCAAAGTCCCAGTCCGCGACGACCTCATCTTCGCATGGCTATATGCCGCCGGCTCCGGCCGCGCCACCGCGCCAGCAGGCTGTCCCGGCACAAAACCCCGCCTCATACGCAAACACAGCAGCCCAGTCTTCCTCCGCGCAACAGCCCGAGGAGGAAGAAGCGCCAGCCGCCCAAGCCCAGGCAAATTCAATACAGCAGGCGACGCCGCAGCTTGGCGCACAGAGACAGCAGCCGGCGACCGCGCCCGGAATGCCCCTGCCTAATTACCAACTGGCGGACAACCAGTCTCCGCCTTCGCAGAATCTGGATTCCGGCTTCGGACGGGAGCAGCGCCCCATGATGCGCACTCCGGCCCAGCAGACGAGGCTGCGGCTGATGATACTCATATTCCTCATTTGTGGAGCCCTGTTCATTTTCGTCATCGCCAAGGCCCTTCAGCACCATATGCAGGCCGCGGAGGAAAGGGAGAGGCGCGACCGGGAAGAACGGGAGAATGGAGGGGAACGGCGAAGGACACGGCCGCAGGCCGACACAGGGAATTCCGCCAGCAGCAAGCCGGAGGCCCCCAAGCGGCAGGAGAACAGGGATTACAGCCGTTTCATGCCGCCGGAGCTGCGGGAAGAAGCGGCGGCAAAAAAAACCGGGGAGCAGGCCCGCGAAAAAAGCTATCCGAAGAATGACGACAGGCGTTACATGCCGCCGGAGCTTCTGGAGGATACCGTCCGGCCCTCCGCCACCAAACCGCCGGCCGGGGATGATGAACCCGCTCTCAAGGAAGCGCCGGAGCCGAGCCGCGAGCATAAGCCGCACAGGGAAAGCCCCAAACCGAGGAGACAGGACGGGGATTTCGGCAAGGAAGCCCTTGCCCCTGAAGGGGAACGGGCGCACGGAGCCAAGTCAGACATAACCGCCCCCGCGCTGGACAGGAACGGGCTGGTGGACGGCAAATACAAGATTCTCAGCGAACTGGGACGCGGAGGCATGGCGGTGGTCTATGCCGCGACCGAAGTGGCCCTGGACAGAAAAGTGGCCCTCAAGAAGATGCGGGATGAAATAAAGCTGGACATACGGGAAAGGAAACGCTTCATCAAGGAAGCGCGCACCACGGCCAACCTCCGCCACAGACACATAGTTTCCATATACACCATTATCGAGGAGCCGGACATTTATATGGTCTTCGAGCTGATAGAGGGGAAAACGCTCGAGGACTACCTCTGCAAATACGAAAAGCTCCCGGCGAAGCACACGATGGCGGTCGGGGAAAAGATTCTCTCCGCCCTTTCCTACGCCCATTCAAAGGGCGTGATACACAGGGACCTGAAACCGTCCAACGTCATGGTCACGGCTGAAGGGCAGGTGAAGGTCATGGACTTCGGCATAGCGCGGGCCGCCAAGGACGGCATGACCCGCGTGACAGGAACACCGGAAATTTGCGGCACCCTTGCCTACATGGCCCCAGAGCAGGAGATGGGCCGCGCGGTGGAAGCGAGCGACCTTTTCGCCTTCGGCGTCACCATGTACGAAATGGCGACGGGAGAACTCCCGTTCCGCGGGCCGAACTTCCTGGCCCAAAAGGAAGAACGGGTATTCGAACCTCCCCGTTCCCTGGCCCCGGACATGCCACCAGAATTTGCAAAAATAATCGAGCGTTGCCTCGAACCCTCCACTTCGGCGCGGTATAAAAGCGCCGAGGAGGTTTTGAAGGACCTCAAGGCGGTTCCCCTATGAAAAAAGCCGTTGCCTGCTCTTTCGCCCTGCTGCTCGCCATTCTGCTGGCGGGCCTTCGAAACGACATATTCGCCCAGAAGCCGGCCCGGGACAGGCTCGCTAAAGCCGCGGTGGCCGAAGCCTCCGCGCAGGAGGCCACCGCGCATTCCACCGCGCCGGCGGAAGCCGTCCGCCCGGAGCAGGAGGAGATAAAGCCCCTCAAGGTGCTTGAAGGGCATACTGACTACGTTTTCTCGGTTGCGTTTTCGCCGGACGGCAAGTACCTGGCGTCAGGCAGCTCGGACGAGACCGCCAGGCTGTGGAGAACCTCGAACGGCTCGCTCGCGAAAATAATAGAAGACCATGCCTGGTACGTCTGGAGCGTGGCATTCTCGCCGGACAACAAGCTGCTGGCCACCGCCAGCGAGGACGAAACGGCGAGGCTGTGGACGCTCCCTGCCGCGGAGATGGCGGCCACGCTGGAGGGGCACAAGGGCCGCGTGCACGCGGTTGCATTCTCCCCGGACGGAACGCTGGTCGCCACGGCTTCGGCGGACGGAACGGTCAAGCTCTGGAAAACATCGGACGGTAAACTTGCCCGCACCCTGGGCGGGCATTCCGGCGACGTGTTCTGCGTCGCGTTCTCGCCGGATGGGAAAACGCTGGCTTCCGGCGGCGCGGACCTCACCGTGCGCCTCTGGAAAGCGGCGGACGGAAAGCAACTGCGCGTAATGGAAGGCCACACCAGCGACGTGCTGTCGCTGGCGTTCTCGCCGGACGGCAGGAACATGGTCTCGACCGGAGGGGACAGCACCATACGCCTCTGGAGGGCGCAGGAAGGCATACCTCTCAAGATAGTGCGCGACAGGGCCCACCTGGTCTTTTCCGCGGCATTTTCCCCGGACGGCTCGATACTGGCCACCGGCAGCGACGACAACACCATAAAAATATGGACGCTGCGGGAAAATCCGGGCGAAGACGGCGCGCAAAAACTTGATATTTCGCTTTACAAGACCATTAACGGCCACGACGGCTGGGTAAGAACTATTGCCTTCTCCCGGGACGGGAAGACCATGGCGTCCGGCAGTTTCGACAACACGGTAAAGCTATGGCGGGTGGCGGACTTCCAGCCCGGCCCCATGACCCTGGCCACGGCGGCTTCCACCATTGCGAAGGACAGCGACAGCAGGCTGCAGTTGGTTCTCGCTCTCATGGCCTTCCTCTGCGCGCTGGGGCTTGTGTCGGTGCGCGTCACGCTCTGGCTGAGAGCAAAGCAGAAGGCGGGCCAGCTTCCCGCGGCGGACAGGTTCACGGCTGTCATAGCCGGACTGAAAGCCAGATTCGCGAGAAAATCTAAACCGGCTGAAAACCCGCGGCAGGACTCTCCGGCGGCAGCCGTCGCGGAACAGACGGAACAGCAGCCCCCGGCAACCGAGCCGCAACCGGAGCCGGTTCAGCCACCAGCCACCTCCAGCGTAACCGAAGCAATTTCCGAATTGCCGACGGACGAGCTTGAGCCCGTAATAGGAACGGACATTCCGGCCGAAACTCCGGCCAGCCAGCCGCTGTCCGCCCAGGAAACGCCTTCGATGACCGGGGGAGCAACCGCCGCGGTCGTTGAACCGCCCGCTCCATCCACTTCCACTGTTTCCGAACAGCCCGCTGAAGCGCCGAAAGCGCTTACTGCCCCTCTTCCAGCGCCGGTCGTTCCACCCGTAGAGGCGCCGGCGCCCCTGCGCCCCATGCCCGAACCGGATACCCTGCAGGAAATCCCCGCGCCGCAGACCGCCGTGGCGGCGGCACCGGTTCAGCCGAAACAACAGCCTTATGAAATTCCACCGCTGCAGAAGGAAACCCCGCTCATTCCCGAAGCCATAAGGCCGGAAGAGGGGGAAACCGCAGCGCCCCGAGTCTTGTCAACGGCCATACAGGCAGAACCTGCCGCGATAGCCGGCCTCTCCAGCCCCGTTCAGAAAGCCGCCGCGCCAGCACCCCATCCGGCGAACAGACATCGCCAGCCTCAATCCTCAACCGACTGGGAAAAGGGGGAAAGGCCGGAGGGATTCACAATCGGCCAGATAATGGCCCCGCCGCCTAGCGGGATGTCCGAGCATCTGCACGACCTTCCCGCAACGCCGAAAGCCCCTCTGCCGGTGCCCGCCGCCCAACAGCCGGCTGCGCAGCCAAAACCTGTCGGCGGACCCGGAGAAACAGTAAGAATAACGGCGGAAGCGCTGGCCCATGCAATGAGCGCCAAGCGGCCCGCGCCGCCGCCACCGCCTCCTCCGCCGGCCCAGACCGCGCGTTTCAGGCCCCAGATGGCGGCGTCCAAGCCTCCGCAGGCGACCGCCCGCATGGCAGAAATGCCCGCCATGCGCACCGTGGAGATAAGCACTGCCCAGGTCAACAGCGCCTTGCAGCAGCAGGAGCAGGCGAAAAAACTGCTGTCCTCCTCGGCATTCCTGTCAGCCCCGGCCAGCAGGCCGGAGGCCGCGCCGGAGCCTGTCCCGCAGAGCGGGGAAAAGCCGCGGGAAAGCGAACCCGTTTCGGTGAAAAAGGAAATTGTACCGCCGCCCAACTGGATGGCGGCCCCCAAACCGGTCCTGCAGGAAATGCAGCCGCCAAAGAGTTACGAGCAGGCAGCCCAGGCCCGCCAGGCGGAAAGCCCGCAGCAGTCCCGGGCGGACGAAGTGAAGCAGCCAGTGGAAAGCGCACCCTCCAACGCGAAGCCTCATCACGAAGCCATTGCGCCGCAGGAAGCGCTGCCCGCCAGGGCAGAAACCGCTCAGGCCGAAGGTGCGTCCGCCCCCCTGCACGCCGCACCGGCCGCGAAACCGGTGGAACCGGAAAGAAAGGCAGAGGAATCCAGGGAAGATGAGGTGCCGGAGCCAATCCCCGCCCAGCCGAGGCGGTCCGCCTCGCAGGACACAGTGCTGGCGGTGGCCTCCATAGTGCCGCATCAGGAAACCAACGCCTATGTGGAAAGGGAAGACGGCTCCCAGGCGCCTCTCGTGGCCGGGAAATACCGCGTCATACGCGAAATCGGCAAGGGCGGGATGGCGGTGGTCTATGAAGCGATGGACACGCTGCTGCAGCGCCGCGTGGCCATAAAGAGGATGAGGGATGAAATCCGCCTCAACAAGCGAGAGCGAGACCGCTTCCTGAAGGAAGCCCGCACGACCGCGAGGCTTGAACACCCCAATATCGTCCATATTTATGACATTATAGACGAGGACGACATTCTGCTGGTTTTCGAGTACATAGACGGGCTGACGCTGGACTCGCTGCTCAACAGCGTCGGAAAGCTGCCGCTGACCGAAGGCATGGCCATAGCCAGGCAGGTGCTGTACGCGCTTGACTACGCCCACGGTATGGGGGTGGTCCACCGGGACCTGAAACCTTCAAACATCATGCTGAGAATGGACGGCGTGGTCAAGGTCATGGACTTCGGCATAGCCCGCGCCGCCAAGGAAACCGTCACGATAAGGACCGGCGTGGTGGACAACTCCGGCACCTGCGCCTACATGGCCCCGGAACAGCACCTTGGAAAAGCCGACAGGCAGAGCGACATATTCGCCTTCGGCGTGACAGTTTACGAAATGCTTACGGGGGACTTCCCCTTCAGGGGGCCGGATTTCCTGGCCCAGAAGGAAAGGATGTCCTTC
>CAYPTM010000099.1:0-7936 GCA_964413345.1 uncultured Elusimicrobiales bacterium | reverse complement strand
TCCGTAGTCGGCAAGCATTTCGTGATACTCGGAGTCCGATATCGCGTCAGCGGCAGGCAGGTCTACCGGCGTGGCGTTATGCTTGGTTATAAATTCCTGTGCTTTGCGATGATGGTCGCGCATGGGGCAGCAGCGCAACCAGTTGCCTATTTCCGGCTTCACAACCTTGTAGTCCTGTGCGAAACCGTAATCGGTCTGCCATTGCCGGATATCCTTGAAAAAATCCGAGAATAGCAGGGTATTAAGGTCGCCGCCATTATCGTAAATGTCCTTTATGTTGGCAGTGGAATATGGAAAGAACACACAGGGGGTGACATCCCCGTTCCAGTTGATGTAGAAATAGCCGCCACGCCTGCCACCGGCAAGACAGCCGTGTGATATGGGTCCTCCGTTCCAGAAATCAAGAAAAAAGAGCTTCTTGTCCCGCATCAACACCTGCTGGCGCTTGTACATCTCCACACGCTGTTCCGGCGTCACCACCAACTCCATGGTGTACGCTCTGCCGATGGGCATATAGTGGAAGAACCAGCCGTAAATGGCCCCCTGTTCGCCAAAGCAGAAATCTATGAACTCGTCGCTGAGTAAAGCATCCACATTCTTCTTGGTGGCGGTAAGCGAAACCCCGAACGGCACACCGACTTCCCTGAGGTTTGCGAATGCCTCCAGTATTTTCTTATAAGTTCCATTGCCCCGCCGTGCGTCCGTGGCATCTTCAAAACCCTCTATGGAGATGGCAGGGGTCACATTGCCCAGTTCGGCAAGCCGTTCCGCCATTTTTTTATCTATCAGCGTGCCGTTGGTGTACATCATGAAATATTCATGCTTGAACTTTTCGAATACATCCAGAAGGTCCTTGCCGCCACTGCGCCATAGCAATGGTTCGCCGCCGGAAATAACGGTGAAATAACTGCCCCATAAAGTTTCTTTCTCGGAAATAATTTTCACCAAGGTATGATAATCTAGCGATGCCTTTTCGCTGCTGGAGCTGTTGGCGTAACAGCCGGTGCATTTGAGATTGCATGTGGCCGCAGGGCTTATGGTCAGGAAACCAGGAGGACAGACTTTATGGGTATCAATAAATTTCTGCCTCGCATCATTATGTTGAAGCATTATCCTGCCGCCGAGATTTTGCAACAACCGCTTGCGCACGTTAGGTGCTATCAAGCCTTTATCCAGAGCCCTGTTCATTGCGTAAAGCAAGTTGCGCTTGGCTATGAATTCGGCTTCCTTTATAGGCGTGGGGTATGCGTCCTCCATGCAACTGTCATAGGCCATTTTTTCCGCTTGTCGCAACGCCATATGGCGAAAACTGTCGTTCTGTATCAGCTGGCTGAGCAGCGCGGGAGCGGAACTTGCCAGGATTTCCTTGATAGTAACCATTTGTTTCCTCCAAACATTGGTTTTGTTTGCCAATCTCTGACATCAATGCATAGGCATTCCGCCGCCCTGCCCATGCTTCGGGCTCCTCAGAAAGAATGCAAGCGGTAGCGCTATTAATGCAACCACTGTCATGAAATGGAAGGAGTCTATATATGCCAGCAGTGCCGACTGCTGTTGCAGTAAGCCGTATAGGACTTTTTGTGCCACTTCTGGAGCGTTGGCTGCCCCGGTAGTTGGAGTGAGAATATTGGCTGTCGTACCCATCATGTTTACGTAATGCGGGTCGTATGGGGTCATATGCTGAACCAACGTGGCCTGATGGAACTGCATGCGTCGGTCCACGATGAGTAGCATCACAGATATTCCCACACTGCCTCCGGTATTCCGGGCCAAATTTGTGAGGCCGGACACGGCATCATTTTTGGTTTTGGAAATAGTGGCGTAAGCGCCTGTCATGCATGGGATAATTACCATTGCTATTCCGACTGCGGTAAATACTCGAGACAGCATCATGTGGCCGAAATTTGTGCCGAGATTTGCGTTCTCCAACATATACATAGAGTAAGCGATAACCCCCAGTCCAGCGGCGGCGTACCACCCAAGATGGCCTTTTGATGAAAGCGCGCCTATAATTGCTAGCGCGAACATCGCCGCCACGCCGCTTGGGGTCATAACCAACCCTGCCAGCGTGGCGCTGTAACCCATCATGTTCTGCACATACATTGGAAGAATTGCCGAACCGCCGTAAATTGCAATGCCGCCCACGAACAACAGAATGCAGGAAACTGTCACATTCCTGTCCTTGAACAACCGTAGGTCCACAACCGGGTCCTTGACCCGAAGCTCCCATATTATAGAGGCCACAAAAGACACTGCGGCTATAATGATACCCGCAGTTATCAGGTTTGACGCAAGCCAGTCCAACTCCTGTCCTCGGTCCAATACAATTTGGAAGGCTGATATGCAGAGGGTTATCAGGGCGATTCCGATAAAATCAAAATCCAAAGCGCCACTAATATTTTTACGCTGAAAACTCGGTGGGTCCTTAATAAGCGCAGCCACCAAGACAACAGTAATTAGACCGATTGGCAGATTTATAAGGAAAATCCAACGCCAACTGTAATTGTCCGTTATCCAGCCGCCTACCACGGGGCCAAGTATCGGAGCGACAACCAGCGCGCATGCATAAACTGCGAGGCCTTTGCCGAGTTCTTCCGGCGGAAACGTATCCGCCAGTATGGCCTGCGACACTGTCAGCAGTCCGCCACCCGCCAGTCCCTGCAATATCCGGAAGAAAACAAGCGATGCCAGATTCGGGGCAAGCCCGCATAATACCGATGCGATGGTGAATAGCGCTATGGATCCCAGAAAATAATTTCTGCGCCCGCATACGCTGGACAACCAGCCCGATAACGGCAATACTACCGAATTTGCAACTATATAGGAGGTGAGCACCCATGTGGACTGACTCATTGTCGCAGACAGGTTCCCTGCTATATGGGGCACCGCGACGTTGCCGATGCTATTGTCCAGCACCTCGATGAATGCGGCAAGCGCCACAACAACGGCTACCAGCCATCTGTTAACCTGCAGGCGGGGGTCCATACTATTTAGCCTCGACTTCGGCCTCCACTGAAAGGCCGGGAACCAGACGCTGCGTGTCTTCCGGGTTATCAAGCACTATTTTGACCGGGACGCGCTGCACAACCTTCACGAAATTGCCGGCAGCATTTTCCGGCGGCAGCAGGCTGAATCTTGAACCGGTTCCGGACTGCAAGCTGTCTACATGTCCGGCAAGTGTGTGCCCATAGGCGTCAATCTTGATTTTCGCGCGTTGACCGGCCTTCATGTGTTTCAGTTGCGTTTCCTTGAAATTGGCCACCACCCACGATTCTCTCGGCACTATTGCCATGAATATTTGTCCGATATTAACGAATGCCCCGACCTCGACCGATTTCTTTGTCACATGACCGGCTTGCGGCGCATATACCTTCGTGTACGACATGTTGAGTTCTGCCTGGCGCAATTCCGCAAGCTGTCCCGCCAGTTCGGAAGAGGCCAGTTCTTTCGCAGCCAGTGCGTGGTCCAGTGTCTGCTTTGTGGCCTCATCTTTTGCGGCCAGCGCCTCATAACGTAAAAAATCCGCTTCGGTTTGACGTAGTTTGGCTCTGGCCCCGTCTACCATAGCCCGCACCTTGGCTAGTCTGGCGGCGTAGTCGCTGGATTCTATTTCAGCTAGGAGTTGTCCTTCCTTGACTTCCTGATTATCTTTTATGAAAACACGCGCTATGTGTCCCGACGCCTTTGGGCTTACAGCCACGACATGTCCTTCCACATAGGCATCTTCTGTCGACTCCCACGGGCTTGTCATATAACGATATGTCCCGTATCCGGACACCGCAACGAGCAAGAGCGCGGCGAGGATAATAGGTCCGCGCGCCTTCGGTTTTGCCCGCAGTTTATGCGCGGATATGCCCTGAGATGAAGTTTTCTCGTTGACCGTGTCAGTGTTGGTATTCATAGGAATTCTCCTCTATTTCAAAGTAAATGACTGAGCGCGGCCTATTGCCGCAGCGAGATTTATGCGCGCCTGCTGGTTGCGGGCCAGCGCCGCCACATAGTTGTTTCGCACCTTGGCCAGTTCTGCCTGCGCGGTTACAAGTTCGACATTATCCCCGACACCGTGCGCATATCGGTCCTGACTCATCACAAGTTCCTGTTCCGCCAGCTTCACTGTTTCGTTTGCCAGCGTGACTTCAAGAATCGCTTCATCAGCTATTTCATGGGAAAGGCGGACATCCTCTTCCACTTTAATAAGCGTGTCGCTCAGCTTTGAATGGGCGGCAGATACTTCACTTTCCGCCTGCGCCACCTGTCCGGCAATCCTTCCGCCCGCGAAAAGCGGCACCGAAAGCGCCGCGCCGAATGAGCCGGTATTGATTGAGTTGCCGGGCTCGTTGCCGGATAATCCGTAGTTGCCGGAAAGAACTACGGTCGGCAATCTTGAATATTTGTTTGCCGAGAGCATTCGTTTGAGCATTTCCACCTCGGCGGAACAGAGGCCGATATCTGGACGTGCCGACGCCAGCTTAAGCATTTCAGCCATATCGGGAGACGGCGAGACGTTTTCGGTCAATTCATCCGCAAGAGTAATATCCTCATTAAGTTTCCATCCTGCTACGCGCTTTAACCGTATCATCGCCTGTCTATTCGCCGACTCCGCATTCAGGAGTGTTACTTTCGAGTCTGAAAAGCGCGTTTTCGCGCGCGCGACATCAAGCCCCGTTACAATTCCGTTATCATGTTGGTGTTCAGCCAGATTCAGGAGTGTTTGGGCAAGGCTATAATCCGCTTTCGCCGTAGTTACCGCAGTACGCGTTCTTGCCGCCTCAACGTACGCGAGGGCGGCGGCGGATGCCACCTGCTCCCGTGCCATTTCCTGCGCATTGCGCGATACTTCAAGCCCAATTCGGGCGGCGCGATACCGTTGCACGGATGACAAGTCAAGCAGCGATTGCGAAAGCTGCAGACGCATATCAAACGTGTTGAAAGGGCCCGCGCTTCCGCCGAACCCCATAATCGCGTTCAGGTTCTCTTTAAGGATGCGCGATTGCGATGCTGTGCCTAACAGGCTGGGAAGCAGCGCAGATGCGCTTTGAATCGCTTTCGCGCGCGCCTCGTCATCCCGAGCGGCGGCAAGCTTTGTATTCAGGTGGGTGGCTATGGCCGATTCTATCGCTTCGGAGATACCTACGCTTCGTGCCGCATTTTCAGCGCAGAATGAGGCGCAAGGCAATCCTAAAAGGAGTGCTATTGCGGGACCGAGTTTTGTGTTCATAAATCCTCTCCAGTTGTTACGTTTTTACGACTAAAATAAAATAGTAAAAAATTGCTTAAAAAATATATCAGCCAAGCCCACGTATCAGACTTTTGACCAAGATATCAAAACTGGAGCGCGACATTGTCGAGCCCATAACAGCAAAACGCATCTCCATAGACGCCATCAAATCCGAATATGTCTCGGCTATGGCATGGCAATCGGCAGCCTTCAAATGCCGCAATTTGCCGATCGTTACCCCTTCCCTTAATAATGCCTCCAAATCGGTTCCGAAGTCGGCTGATAATACCTTCACAAGGCCAATTATCGTGGGCATATTGATACCAATTTCCGAAACAGTCATAGGATAAGAGGCTATTGTGTCATGTATACAGTGGAATCTGGCATGAAACAACGCCTTTATCTTTCCCTCTGGAGTACTCTCTTTGTTCACCAAGTTGTTTATTTCAGCACGCACCCGGGACAGCTCACGTTTGCTGAATTCCGAGAATATTTCTTCCTTATTTTTGAAATAGTAATAGGCGTATTTGTTGCTCTTGCCCATGGACAGGGAAATTTCCTCCATGGTGGTTTTGTGAATGCCATACTTTTTAAATAGGCTTGTGGCCGCACTGATGATTGCTACTTTGGCCTCCGCCTCATTTTCTTTGTTTTGCATATTTACCTTTTTACGTTTTTCGTATATACGTTATTTTACACCTCAAAACACATCGTGTCAAGACCCAATTGCAGTGCGCCTGACAATTGTGCGCATTTTTCCATTCTATTTTTACTTCCCCGTTTCAAGCAAGTATTTAAGGAAAAACGTGCCGTAAACCTCCGGGTTCGAACCCCGGTAGGTGTCCCAGTTCAACTGCATAAATTCCTATTTTCGGCCTCGCTTCGACTTGTCTTTTTCCAGCAGGTACTTGAGGAACGTCTTTAACTGTTCCTTTTCAGCATTGCTGAGCCGCTGAAAATCGCGGGCGACCGCGTCCAGCTCGCTTTCCGCCTCGCCAAGCTCCGCGCCCCGCGACGCCGACTCGGCTTTGCCCATCATCTCCGCCACGCTCACCTTATATACCGCCGCAAGCTTTTTCAAGGTGTCGAAATGCGGTATCCCGCGCACGCCGGTCTCCAGCTGCGACAGGTAGCCGTTGGATATCTTGGCCTCGGCCTCGACGTCCAGCAGCGTGAGCCGGCGGGCCTTACGCAGTTGCTGCAGATATTTGCCGAACTCTTTTGACTTCATTTTTCGCGTTCTCCTTTTCACCAACCCCTTCGTCAGAATTGTATACCTTTTGCATAACTTTTGCAAGAAAATAATTTAGCCGCAGTTTTGCAAATGCGATATAATTTGACTGTTGCAAGAATAATACTAACCCACAAAGGAGGCCCCTAAAATGCGGTGCAAAGTAAGGATAAAACCCGACGAGATACGCCGGAAGCTGGCAGAGCGCAATACGACGCTCAAATGGCTGACATATAAGCTGGATATCACCAGCGGGCACATGTCGCATCTCATGCGCGGAAAGCGCAATCCCTCCCCCAAGCTGCGGCAGCGGATGATGCGCGTTCTGGAGGTCAAAAACTTCGATGAACTCTTCGCAATCGCCAAATGAGGAGAATGCCGCTTCCGAAGGATGGACGCCGGAGGCGCAGCAGCAATTCGACGCCGGGTTGCGGATACTGGCGCGGATGATAGCCGCCGACATTATAAAGAAAAGGAGCCAAGCACATGTTCCAGAAAGCTCGGAAAACACAGAGCCGCCTAAGACTGGCGGTTGAAGGCCCGGCGGGCGCGGGCAAGACGTTCAGTTCGTTGATACTCGCCAAATCGCTCTCATCCAAGGTAGCGGTAATAGACACGGAACACGGCTCGGCAAGCCTGTATGCCGACAGGTTTGACTTCGACGTTACCGAATTGCGGCCCCCGTACACGCCGGAAGCCTATATAGAGGCCATCAAAGCGGCGCAACAGGCAGGCTACGGTGTGTGCGTGATAGACAGCCTATCCCACGAATGGACCGGCGAGGGCGGGTGTTTGAGCATCGTGGATGCCCTCGGCAAAGGCTTCGCTGGCTGGAAGAACGTAACCCCGCGCCACGAGCGGCTTATCAATGCAATTTTGCAGTCCGACATGCATGTCATCGCCACCATGCGGTCAAAGGCCGAGTATATGGTGGAGACCAACCTCAAAGGGCAGGCGGTTCCAAAGAAAATCGGCACCGCGCCGATTCAGCGCGACAGCATTGAATATGAGTTCACCGTCGTATTCACGCTCAATCAGAACCATTATGCCGCAGTTTCCAAAGACCGCACCAGTCTGTTCGACGGAAAGGATTTCCCTATTACCGAGGACACCGGGAAAGCGCTTTTGAACTGGCTCGGTTCAGGCGCAAAATCGGAGTCAAAACCCGCGCCTGCGCCGGAAGCCGCCGAGCAGCTTACCGTCAAGGGCGTGCTGGAAGAGGTCAAGTCGCGCGACACCGAGAGCGGCAAGAAATACGGCCTTAAGCTGGCGGGCATCGGCAAGGTGTTCATTACGCACAGCGCTGCTGCGGCTGAACGCGCCGTCGGGTTTGTCGGCAAGGAAATCGCTGTCGCTTACAAAGAATCCGTCAGAGACGGCAAGAAGCAGTACGACATGCTCGGCTTTGAAGAATCCAAATAACGGAGGAAAACATGAGGATAGATTACGAAGTGGACGAGAACGCAGGCGTATATTCCCCGCTACCG
>CAYPTM010000098.1:0-8028 GCA_964413345.1 uncultured Elusimicrobiales bacterium | reverse complement strand
AGGCTTTTCGCGTGGGCGAGCAGGCCCATGACCTCGAAGCGCCAGTCCGAGAGGCCGAACAGCACGCCGATGGCGACGTCGTCTATCCCAGCCTCCATGGCCCGGTGATGCGCGTAAAGACGCCACCGCATGTTGCCCTTGACCGTATTTATCGGGTGCAGGCGGGAGTAGGTTTCGTGATGGTAGGTTTCCTGAAAGACCTGATAGGTGCCTATGCCCGCGGCCTTGAGCTTCCTGAGGTCAGCCACTGTCATTGGGGCGGCGTTGACGTTTACGCGGCGTATTTCGCCCATGCCGGTGCGCGTTTTGACCTTGACGCCGTAGATGGTGCGCATGCTTTCGGCGATGTAATCCGCGCCGGTTTTTGGATGCTCGCCGTATACGACCACAAGGCGCTTGTGTCCAATCTTCCCGGCAAGGGCCTCCGCCTCGGAACGTATCTCCTCCATTGAAAGCATGCGGCGCTTTATCACGCCGTTCTCGCTGCGGAAACCGCAGTAGAGGCAGTTGTTTTCGCACAGGTTGGCGCAGTAGAGGGGCGCGAAGGTGACGACGCGGTTGTCGTAGACCTTGCGCTTTATCTCCGCCGCGGCGGAGAACAGCTCCTCCCACAGTTCGGGCTCGCGCACGTTAAGCAGCGCGGCGGTGTCCCGGGGGTCCAGCGTGTTTATTTCAAATGATTTTGCGATAATTTCGCGCACGCGCTCCTTCGAAGGGGCCGTGTTCCCCTCCAGCGTGGCCATGATTGACGGCTCGTCGATGAAATCACGCCCGCCGTCCAGATATCTTTCAACTTCCTCTTCCCTGATGTATGACAATGGCATAGATGTCTCCGTTGACTTGCGCTTCCCTCCGCCGCGCCGCCCCAAGCGGGGCGGCGGCGGCAAAGGCTGTTACTGGCAATCGCACTTGGCCATGGTGCACTTCACGGTCACGTCCTGAATCTGGCCCAGTTTCCCGCTGAGAGCCCCTATCTGGTCCGTGGTCCCGTCCACCACCACTGTAACCACGTACATGTTGCGCGCGTGGTACGGGATGCCGATGCGCCCGATTATTATGTCGCCGAACTGGGACAGCGTGTCGTTCACCTTCGGCGCGCCGACCTTCCTGTCGTGCACTATTATGGCTATTACTCCTACGTGTTTCTCCATTCTCCCTCCCTTGCCTGTTTTGTGTTCCCAAAACAAAACCCGGCGCCCTTGTTACGGGGGGCCGGGTTTGGAAATGCCGGGCGGTTTTCAGCCGCCCCTCAAACTGTGCCCCTTGGCTTCAGATCACTCCTGACCTCAGGCTGTATGGATATTCTAACACCAGTTGACTGGCAATTCAATGCGTATGCGTCTTTTCCTTCTTGGCGACATGCTTCAGGTCGCTCTTGTGCACGCCGCGGGGCGTGTAGTCCGTGTGCAGGAGGTTGTGGGACAGGTGGCCCAGCGGCTCCTTGAGGAATTCCGCGTACAGCTCCTTGATCACGGGGTTCTCGTGGGACTTGCGTATCTTCAGGCCCTCGTCCGCCTTGTAGAGGGAGGCGGCGCGTTTCTTGCGGATTTCCGCGTTGGTCGGGAAAGGCTGTCCGCCGCCGCCGATGCATCCGCCCTCGCAGGTCATTATTTCGATGAAGTGGTAGGGCGACTTTTTGTCCCGGACGTCCTCAAGCAGCTTGCGGGCGTTGGCCAGTCCGTGCGCCACGGCTATCTTGACCTTGGTGCCGGCCAGGTCCACCTCGGCGCTCTTGATGCCGTCCATGCCGCGGACGGCGTGGAACTCGATTTTCTCGAGCGGCTTCTTGGTGACGACCTCGGCCACGGTGCGGAGCGCGGCTTCCATGACGCCGCCGGTGTTGCCGAATATCACGCCTGCGCCGGAGCCGATGCCCAGAGGAGCGTCGAATTCCTCATCCTGCAGGCTCTTGAAGTCGAGCGCGGCTTCCTTTATCATGCGCGCGGCCTCGCGGGTGGTGAGAACGAAGTCAACGTCCTGGAAGCTGTCGGCTTCCTTGAGGCCGAGCTCGCCCTTCCAGTAATGGAAGGCGGCGTTCATCTCGGGGCGCTTGGCCTCGAACTTCTTGGCCACGCAGGGCATGACGGAAACGACCACCACGTTGCGCGGGTCCACGCCCAGCTTCTTGGCGTAGTAGGTCTTCGCCACGGCGCCGAACATCTGCTGCGGGGACTTGCAGGTGGACAGGTGGTCCAGCACGCCGGGGAAGAAATGCTCGGAGAACTTTATCCAGCCGGGCGAGCAGGAGGTTATCATCGGCAGGGTGCCTTTGTTCTTTATGCGGCTGAGCAGCTCGTGCCCTTCCTCGATGATGGTGAGGTCGGCGCTGAAGTCGGTGTCGAAAACCTTGTCGAAACCGACGCCGCGCAGGGCGGCGACCATCTTGCCGGTGAACGGCTCGCCGGGCTCGAGGCCGAATTCCTCGCCAATGGCGGCGCGGACGGCCGGGGCGGTCTGCACGACGACGACCTTCTTGGGATCGTTGATGGCCTTCCAGACTTCGTTGATGGAGCTGCGCTCCATCAGCGCGCCGGTGGGGCAGACCAGTATGCACTGGCCGCAGTTGACGCACTCGACCTTGCCGAGGCCCATGTCCTTGAAGGTGGTGACGACGGAGCGGGAGCCGCGGTTGGCCAGCCCGATGGCCGAGACGCTCTGCTGCTTCTCGCAGACGGACACGCAGCGGCGGCAGAGTATGCACTTGTTGGGGTCGCGCACAATGGACGGGGAGGAGGTGTCGATGGGGAAATCCTCCTTGCGCGTCTTGCCGAAGCTCTTGGTCTTTATGCCGAGGTCGGAGGAGAGCTGGCGGAGATTGCAGTGCTCGTTCTTGTCGCAGATGAGGCAGTCCGACGGATGGTTGGCGAGCAGCAGCTCGACGTTCATCCTGCGGGCCTCGCGCACGGCCTCGGTGTTGGTGTCTATGGCCATGCCTTCGCGCACGGTGGTTATGCAGGAGCGCGGCAGCGTGCGGAAGCCTTTCACTTCCACTATGCAGATGCCGCAGGAGCCTTCCCCGCTGACGCCCTCAAGGTAGCAGAGCGTGGGGATGTTGATGCCCACCTGGCGGCAGGCCTGCAAAATGGTTATGCCGTCCGGAACCTCGTATTCCTTGCCGTTTATCTTTATATTGACCATCATAGGTGTATTCTCCAGTGGCGGAGGCCTAGGCCTTCACCGCGGCCTCCTCTTTCATTTTGCACACGCCGGAGGGGCACTTCTTGTCCTTTATGTGCGCCTCGTATTCGTGGCGGAAGAAACGGATGGTGGACAGCACCGGGTTGGGGGCGCTCTGGCCCAGTCCGCACAGCGCGGTGGACTTTATCGCCTTGCCCATTGCCTCCAGCTTCTCTATGTCCCCTTCCTCGCCCTTGCCTTCGGTTATCTTCTTCAGAAGTTTGTACATCTGCATCGTGCCCTCGCGGCAGGGGGTGCACTTGCCGCAGGACTCGTCCACGGTGAATTCAAGGAAGAACTTGGCTATGTCCACCATGCAGGAGGTCTCGTCCATGACGATGAGGCCGCCGGAGCCCATGATGCTGCCCAGGGCGTTGAGAGACTCGTAGTCCACGGGCGTGTCCAGATGCTCCAGCGGTATGACGCCGCCGGAAGGCCCGCCGGTGAGGGCGCCCTTGAACTTCTTGCCCGCGGGTATGCCGCCGCCGATGTCGAATATTATCTCGCGCAGGGGCATGCCCAGCGGGACTTCGATGAGGCCGGTGGTGTTGACCTTGCCGGCCAGGGAGAAGACCTTGGTGCCGGGGCTGGCCTTGGTGCCGATCTTGCGGAAGAACTCCTGTCCCTTATGAAGGATGACGGGTATGCTGGCCAGGGTCTCCACGTTGTTGATGACGGTGGGCTTGCCCCAGAGGCCGGCTGTGACGGGATAAGGCGGCTTGAGGTGCGGCTCGCCGCGCTTGCCCTCGATGGAATTGATGAGGGCGGTTTCCTCGCCGCAGACGAAGGCGCCGGCGCCCATGCGCATCTTCACGTCGAAGCAGAAGGAGGTGCCGAGGATGTTGTTGCCCAGCAGGCCGTAGGCGCGGGCCTGCTTGATGGCCTGCTCAAGGCGCTTGATGGCGAGGGGATATTCGGCGCGGACGTAAATATAGCCCTGCTTGGCGCCGATGGCGTAGGCCGCTATGGCCATGCCTTCCAGCACGGAGTGGGGGTCGCCCTCCAGGACGGAGCGGTCCATGTACGCGCCGGGGTCGCCCTCATCGGCGTTGCAGATGATGTACTTGGTGTCGCCGGTGGATTTGGCGCCCAGCTCCCACTTGAGGCCGGTGGGGAAACCCGCGCCGCCGCGTCCGCGCACGCCGGAGGCCTTCACCTCGGCCACGACGTCGGCGGGCTTCATCTCGGTAATCGCCTTGCCCAGGGCGGCGTAGCCGTCGGCGGCGATGTACTCGTCGATGCTCTCCGCGTTGATGAGGCCGCAGTTGCGCAGCACTATCTTGGTCTGACGCGCGAAGAAGGGCACCTCTTTCATCGTCGGATAGGGATGGCCGTCCTCGGTCCACATGAGGCGCTTCACCTTGCGGCCCTTGAGGAAATGCTCCGCCACTATTTCCTTCGCGTCGGAGGGTTTGAGCCTCTGGTAAAGTATGCCTTCGGGATAGACCAGCATGAGGGGCCCGCGGTCGCAGGCGCCCATGCAGCCGGAACGCACTACCTGCACCTCGTCGGTGAGATTGTGCTTCTTGAGCTCGTCCTTGAGGACGGACTCGAAACTTTCGCCGCCGGCGGACACGCACTGGGTGCCGCCGCACATCAGGACATGCAGTCTGTAAATTTTCATTTTTTGCTCCTGGCCACGGCCCACTCGGAAACCGCCTGGCCGTTCACTATGTGCTGGGCCGCTATCTTGCGGGCCATGTCGGCCGTGACCTTGACGTACTGCGTCACGAAGCCGTCGCGCTCAACGCAGACGATGGGCTCGTTCTTGTCGGGGCCGAGGGTCGGGTCCTCGACAATCTGCAGGTCGCAGAAGGAATGCTTTTCCAGCTCGCCCATAAGGGCCTTGAGGCTTTCGCGCGCGCCGGCGGCAATGCCGGCCGTGCCCATGCTTACGCGCACCCGGGCTTTCGCCTCGGCGGCGCGGGTCTTGAGCGCGGCCTGTGCGGACTCGCGCAGTTTCTTGAGGTCATCAAGAGTGTTTATCTTAGGCATCCATCCTCCAGGGAATTTTCAAATCCGTCAAATTTCTTCTCAAGCTCTTCGGCGGCCGCGCCGTAGCGCACCGCCACCGACATGGCCGGGTGCAGGGTCTTCACCGTGGCGAGAGTGCCAGCCAGGTCGCCCATGGGGGGCAGGTCAGGGTGGGACAGGGAAAACAGCGCCCGCACCATGGTCCCGCGGCCGGGAACGCTCCCGGCCCTCACGCCTCCGCCGCACCTGCGCGCGGTGTCGGCAAGCAGGGGAACGCCGAGATGGCTCCCCGCCCCGCCGGACAGCGGGTCGCACAGGGAATCAAGCGTCTCTCCGTCCATGCCCCGCCCGTCGTCCTCCACGCACAGTTCCAGCACGCCGGCCTTCCTGTCCTCGCGCACGTAAAGGACGGCGCGGCGCGCCCCGGCCTTGGCCGAGTTGCGCAGCAGGTCCAGCACGTGGAGCGAGAGTTCTTTCATCTAGTTATATTTCTTGAGCATCTCGAGCGCGCTTTCGGGCGTCAGGCGGCCGTAGATGTCGGTCCCGTCCACGGACACGACCGGGGCCATGCCGCAGGCGCCGATGCAGCGGACCAGGCGGACGGCGAACTTGCCGTCGGCGGTAATCTCGCCGGGCTTAATCTTCAGATGGTCGCAGAGCGCGTTGACGACCTTCTCCGCGCCCTTGACGTAGCAGGCGGTGCCCATGCAGACCATGATGACGTGTTCGGCGTCCTTCTTGGTCTTGAAGAAGTTGTAGAAGGTGACCACGCCGTGCACCCGGCTCATCGGAACGTTGAGCTTTTCGGATATATAGCGCAGCACATCCTCCGGCAGGTAGCCCAGAGACTCCTGCACTCCGTGCAGCACCTGTATCAGCGAGTCGGGCGAGTTGCCCTCCTTGCGTATTATCGTGTCCACCTGCAGGTACTTCTTGTCTTCGCTGTTTTGGTCCATTTTCCTTTCACCTTGGAGCGGTAATAAGAGCGCATCCTTAAACACGCTCTAGCATTGCGTAAATCTTTCCTGCCACTTCAAAATTCCCTTCCGCCGAATAAAGAACCGGCGTTGCGGTTCCGGAGAGCGCTTCCCGTCCGAACTCTCCGCCTTCAGTAAGTATGACCGCGGCGGCCTTTTTCCTGGCGGCCACCGCCAGCACGGCGGGGGCGGGCCAGCCGGTTATCCACACTTCGCCCCGTCCGAGACGCGCGAGAGCGGAAGAGGGCATGTCCGAAACAAAAGCCCCGCGCACCCGTCCCGTCTTGCGCCCGCGGACTAAAGCCAGCCCCGGAACCGAGGCCAAATCTCCGACGCTCGGCGGACGGCGGGCCGGACGCTTCACTGCATACCCTTGCGCAGGAGCCTGTGGCGGAGGCGGCACACCAGCGTTTCCAGCTCGCAGCTGACATCCATGTTGGAAACGCATATGGTTTCCGGCAGGATAAGGCGGCAGGGGGCGAAATTGAGTATGGCGCGCACGCCGCATTTGACCATCAGCTCGGCCGCGGCCTGCGCCGCGTCGCGGTTGACCGTGAGTATGGCCACTTTGATGCCGCAGTTCTTTATGGTAAGCGGAGCGTCTGCTATATCCACTATCTTCACGCCGTTTATGGTGCGGCCTATTTTGGCGGGGTTATTGTCGAACGCCGCCGCCAGATTAAAATTTGACTGGTCGAAACCGGGATACTTGAGCAGCGCGCCGCCCATCTCTCCCACACCCACCACCGCCACGTTCCACGACTGGTCGGTGCCGATGATGCGCATTATCTCTTCGGACAGGGCCTCCGCCTCGTAGCCCACGCCGCTTTTGCCGAAACGGCCGAACCAGGACAGGTCCTTGCGGAACTGCGCCGGGGACAGGTTGAAAGGCCCCGCCACTTCCTCGGACGAGACCCTGCCCCTGCCGGCCTCGCGCAGGTTGCGCAAATTGCGCAGGTAAAGCGACAGCCGCCTTATGACATCGACGGGGACCGCTTCCTGGCGCGGCTTCCTGCCGCGGGACTTTGTGCTATTTTTCACAATCTTATTATACAAATATTTTAAGCGTTGTAAAGCCCGACGTAAAAAATAGCCGCGGGAAGCCGGGGAGATGCGCGCAAATTTTCACAAAGCGACGCGGTTTTCCCCCAGCGGAAAGGCTGACGGGCAAATAAAAACCCCGCCGCTAAGCGGGGTCCGTATCGCGCGGCAGCTATGTGCCGGGTAAAGCTATTTGCCCTTGCCGCAGCACTTCTTGTATTTCTGGCCGGAACCGCAGGGGCAGGCGTCGTTGCGCCCCACCTTGGGTTCCTCGCGGCGGAAGGTTTCCACCTTGGGCGCGCCAGCGCCGTAGGTCATCTCCGGATGATTGCGAAGCCAGCTCTTTATCTGCTTTTCGCTCTTGAGGTCCACTCCGTCCGCCACCATGCGCTTGGCAAGGTCCAGTATTTTCTGGCGTATGGCGGGGTCCTTTATCTGGGAAAGTATGCCGGAGGGAAGCTTGTCCAGCTCGCTGTTGAGCTGTTCCTCGAGAGACTGCTTTTTCTTCTCGGCCTTGGCCTCTTCCTTCTGCACGGCTTCTATGGCCGGATGGGACTTTTCAGGCGAAGCGACCGCGGTTCCGCCCGCGGCCTTTGCGGTAGCGGCGGCCTGGGCCGCCTCTTCCTCTTTACCGAAGACTTTCTTGATAAACTTGAGCATAATGGTGTCGTCTCCCGAATCGTTAAACGCCCAGCTTGGGCAGTTCCGTTTCCAAAATTTCCATGACCCTGTTCACTTTCTGCAGAAAGTCAGGGTTTTCTTCCACGACAAAACGCTTGGGATGGCCTTTCCAGACGTTTTCGATGCGGCGGTCCAGCTCCAGCGCCTGCCGGTGGGACTCTATGCGCGTATTCGAATT
>CAYPTM010000097.1:0-8119 GCA_964413345.1 uncultured Elusimicrobiales bacterium | reverse complement strand
GCGGCCACTGATGTGCTGCGCGCCGTTGAGAGCGGAGAATTTGACGTCATACTTTTCTGGTCGCCCCTTAACCGTGGTTATTACAGGAAAGGGAGCACCGACCTCATCGGTGGCGCGCTTGCCGGTTCTTCAGGCGGGCCCCTGCGCGGGCAGGCTTCAAGCGCGCGTGCTTTGACGGCCGCAGGCGTCCAGTTGCATACCGTAATGTCGTTCTGGCCTTCCTGTATTTTCCGCGCGGAGTATTTTGATTCCGATTGCCTGCATTCCGGTTATGAAGTGGCGGCCGATTGCTTTCCCGTTTTTCCTTTTATCAATAAGGTCATAAGGGATAACGCGCGGGTTTATTACTCGGAACGGGATATGGTGGTTGCCATGGCGGGTAACTATGGGCTGCATTATCTCCGTTATCTAACCGGCTGGATGCGCGCCTGCCGCACGATACCGGACAGGCGGGACCGGTTTTCCGTCACGCGGCAGGTGTTTGCCGGTAGAGGCGTGCTGAAGTCAATGGCGCGCGCTGTGATGTCGGCAAGAATCGCGGGTTACGAATATGTGACGATGGATTTCTTTTCGGCGTTCTTCCTGCTGTCTCCGCTGGACCGGCTTCGGCTGATGCTGGTGTTCCCGGCGCTGCTCGTGCCGCGCTTCATCTGGGTTTGGCTTGAAAAAATCTGGCTGGCCAGGCGCGGCTACTGACGCCTTCGCGGCTTTTCGCCTGGGGCTGCTGGGTTGGATGTGCGTTGTGGCGTTTAATTGACTGATGCGGTCAGCTGCCGGTGATTATTCTCTCTGGAGTTGGCCAGCATCTCGTCTATGCGCCGCACAAGTTCGGCTGTGGTGACCGGTTTGGCCACCATTTTCCTGCTGTGGCTTCCTTCCATGTACGCGCCGGAGATGTTTTTGTCCGCAAGAACGGTGAGGAACAATATCGGTATGCCTTTCGTCTGCTGGCATTCAAGCAGTTTCTCGGCCACTACGGAACCTTCCATATGCGGCATCATCAGGTCCAGTATTATCAGGTCCGGCCGTTCGGACTGGGCCAGCCTGAGACCGTCCCGCGGGTCCGTTGCAGTCGTCACTTCGAAACGGCCCGTGCTTTCAAGATTGAGCCGCACGAGATGACAGAGCGTCTCCTCGTCGTCAATCATGGTTATTCTGGTTTTTGCTGGCATGCTGCCCCCCTGTGCTGAAAATACATCCCACCCTAACAAGACTATAGCATAAACTGTTCCAAAAACACCTGTAAGAAGGCAGTAAGCCAAAAGGGAATGTATTGAGGGCCCAAAGGGCCCGAATGACGTGCCTCTCGTTCCTTTGCTATAATTTCCCCTATATAATTATAATACGCAGGGGGCGGAAATTAATGGACCATAAATTCTGGCGGGGAAAGCGCGTTCTGGTTACGGGCCATACCGGTTTCAAGGGAGCCTGGCTTACAATGTGGCTGCACAGCATGGGGGCAAAAGTTTACGGCTATGCGCTAAAGCCGCCCACGGTGCCCAGCCTTTTCGACGATTGCCGGCTCGACAAGCTTTGTTCCTCCACCATAGGGGACATACGGGACCTCAGGAAACTTTCCGCCTGCGTGAAAAAGGCCCGTCCCGAAGTGATTTTCCACATGGCCGCCCAGCCTCTGGTGCTTGAAAGCTACAAGAGCCCGGTCTACACTTACGAAGTCAATGTCATAGGAACCGCAAATCTGCTGGAAGCCGTGCGCGGCGTCGGCGGCGTCAAGGCTGTCGTCTGCATAACCACTGACAAGTGCTACGAAAACAATGAATGGCATTGGGGTTATCGGGAGAATGACAGGCTTGGCGGATTTGACCCGTACTCCAACAGCAAGGCATGTTCCGAGCTGGTGGTGTCGGCCTACCGCAACAGCTTTTTCAACCCTGCTGAATTCAAGAAACATGGCGTGGCGCTGGCTTCCGTCCGCGCGGGCAACGTGATAGGCGGCGGGGACTGGGCCGACTGCCGTCTTATCCCCGACTGCGTGCGCGCCCTGCTCAAGGGGAAAGCCATAGAGGTGCGCAATCCCTCTTCCATACGTCCCTGGCAGCATGTGCTTGAGCCGCTTTCCGGCTATATTCTGCTGGCTGAACATATGGTCAGGCATGGCGCGGCCTACGGCCAGGCCTGGAATTTCGGCCCCAACGAAGGCGACGCCCAGCCGGTTGAAAATCTGGTCAGGAAGATGTGCTTCCTCTGGGGAGGGGGCGCATCCTACAAAGTGACCGGTGTAAAAGGGCCGCATGAGGCCAAATATCTGAAACTGGATATCTCCAAGGCCAGGGCGGAGCTTTCATGGCATCCCCGCTGGAATGTCGGGCAGGCGCTTGAACAGGTTGTGCGCTGGGCGCTTGATTACAGGATGGACAGCAACACTTTGCATATTTGCCTTAAGCAGATAAAGGAGTATGAAAATGCCGACAAAAACTGAGTTTTCGCCGGAGACGGAGAAGAAGCTCCGCGCCGAGATTATCGAAAAGGTGCGCGAATATTACCATGCCACCCATGCCCTCAAGACCAGGGGGTCCCGCCTGCCTTACGGCGGCCGCGTGTTTGACGACAAGGAAATGGCCGCTCTGGTCGACTCCTCCCTGGATTTCTGGCTGACGGCCGGCAGATACACCGATATGTTCGAGGCCGGCCTGGCCAAGTTCCTCGGAGTAAAGCATTGCTCCCTCGTTAATTCCGGCTCGTCGGCAAACCTTATAGCTTTCATGGCGCTTACTTCGCCCAAGCTGGGCGCGCGCCAGATACGCCGCGGGGATGAGATAATCACCGTTGCCGCCGGTTTCCCCACAACGGTCACCCCCGTCATACAGTATGGAGCCGTGCCCGTTTTCGTGGACGTCACGCTCCCGACTTACAATATCAACGTCGCGGCGCTGGAGGGCGCGCTCTCGCCGAAGACCAAGGCGGTCATGATCGCCCATACGCTCGGCAATCCGTTTGACCTCGGCGCCGTGCGCGACTTCTGCCGCAAGCACAAGCTCTGGCTCATAGAAGACAATTGCGACGCGCTGGGCGGACGCTACAACATCGACGGCGCGTGGAAGCTGACCGGCAGCATAGGCGATATCGGTACGTCCAGCTTCTATCCTCCCCATCACATGACCATGGGCGAGGGCGGCGCGGTTTACACCAACAGCCTTGAGCTCAAGCGTCTCATCGATTCCTTCCGCGACTGGGGCCGCGACTGCTGGTGCCCCACCGGCAAGGACAACACCTGCAAGAACCGCTTCGGGCAGCAGTTCGGGGAACTCCCCTTCGGTTACGACCATAAATACGTCTATTCCCACTTTGGCTATAATCTGAAGGTTACGGAAATGCAGGCCGCCATAGGCACCGCGCAGCTGGAGAAGCTGCCCTCTTTCGTGCAGGCCCGCCGCCGCAACTGGCAGATACTGCGCGATGAACTCGCTTCCCTGTCGGCGAAACTCATACTGCCGGAAGCGACCCCAAATTCCGAGCCGAGCTGGTTCGGCTTCCTGATTACCGTCAGGGAAGACGCCGGCTTTACCCGCAACGACATGGTGGAGCATCTGGAATCGAAGGGCATCGCCACGCGCATGCTGTTCTCGGGCAATCTTATAAAGCATCCCTGCTTCGACGAGATGCGCCGCACGGGGCAGGGCTTCCGCGTCAGCGGCGGGCTGGAGAACACCGACCTTATCATGAACAACACGTTCTGGATAGGCGTCTACCCCGGCCTCAGCGAAGAAGATGTGAGGACCATGGCCGCCGCCATAAAGAGTTTCGCGGCCGGGAAATGAGCCTGAAGCTTAAAGAGCTCAGTCTTCCTGGAGTTTTCGAGATAACCCCGTTTTCCTCATCGGACAGACGGGGTTCTTTCGTCAAGGTGTTTGAGAAGGATGTGCTCGCCGCTCACGGACTCTCGGTTTCCTTCGCGGAGGAATACTACTCGGTTTCCAAAAAAGGCGTTGTGCGCGGCATGCATTTTCAGGAGCCGCCCGCGCAGTGCGACAAACTGGTATATTGCGTACGCGGAGCGGTGCTGGACGCGGCTCTGGATATCAGGAAAAAATCACCGTCTTTCGGCCGGCATCTGCTTGCCACCCTTTCGTCGGAAAACATGGCCGCCCTGTATCTCCCGGCGGGGATTGCCCATGGCTTCTATGCCTTGACCGACGATGCCGTCATGATATACAAAGTCACGTCGGCTTATTCCGCCTCCCATGACAAGGGGATTCTGTGGAATTCCTGCGGCATCGCATGGCCCGGCGGTGAGGTTACCGTTTCCGACAGGGACGCCTCCTTCCCCGGGTTTGACGGGTACGGGTCGCCTTTCTGATGCAATCTTTTCCTCTGGCTTCAATCTGCATCCCCTGCTATAACGCCGAAAGATATTTGCGCGAAACCGTCGATTCGGTCCGCAAACAGACCTATCCCAACATCGAAATAAATATCCGCGACAACGCTTCCAGCGACGGGACGCCTGAACTGCTGCGCGCGCTGGCGGCGGAGGATTCCCGTATACGGGTTTTCCGCAATGAAACGAATATCGGCATGGCCGGCAACTGGAACGCGGTGGTGGCGGATGCGCGAGGGGAATATATCGGGATGTTGTCGGCCGACGATTTGCTGCTTCCTGATTTTGTTGCGGAAAGCACGGCCATTCTTGAGAGGACGGGCTGCGAGGCCGTATCAGCCAGGCATAATGTCATGGTGGGTGGAATTGTGCGGCAATTGCCCGTAATCGCACCGGAGGGCGTGTACGCGTTGAACCCGGGTATAGTTCTGAGAAAGAATCCGTTCTCGATTAACTTCACTTTGTTCCGCAGCTCTGCCGTCAAGAGATTTTCGGAGAACGGGAAGCTCTTTCCGCGAAACTTATACACCACCGATTTCGATCTCTGGCTTCGTATAATGATGTCCGGGGGGCGGGTCTATTTCACCGGCCGTCCCCTTGCGGTTTATCGCTGGCATGAAGGCAATTTGTCTCACCAGAAATTCAGGATGCTGCGCCATCAGACGCTTGTTCTGGGCGCAAGGCGGAAGAGTCTTCTTAAAGCCTGCCCCTATTCTTTCAGGTTTAAAATTTTCCGTCTGTTGGCCAGCACACTGTTGGCCACGGTTAAAAACCGGCATATGGACAGGCGTCTTGCGCGCGTTCTGCGGATGCTGGCGTTTGGAATCTGAAGGGGCTATCCGTTTTTTGCGGACGAATGAGCCGCGGCCAAAATGATGAAAACGGAAAAGGCCGGCAGCGCGTGCTGGAAAGAGGTCTCTGTAAAATTCATCAGGATGAAGGCCGGCAGCGCCGCCGCGGCGCACAGGGAGAGATAAGCGCCCGAAGCTTTCCATCTGACATAGGCTTTGCGCCAGAAGGCGGCGAACAGGCACAGCAGGGCGCATAGTCCGACAACGCCGCGTTCGGCCGCCTGCTGAAGATATAAATTGTGCACGTTGCTCCAGTTCCGCTGGCCTTCAATCGGATATGGATTGTAGTTGTCATACACCAGTTTCAGGTTTGACGGGCCCACTCCAAGCCAGAAGTTATCCATCCAGATTTTCTTGCCGACATGCCACAACGCTATGCGCGAGCCGGTGGAGCCGTCGCTGCTCTGCATGCCGCGGAGCGTGGTGTCGTCCGTGTGCGCGACGGATACAACAGCGTCGCGCACCGAGGTGGGGATGGAGCGCAGCCTGCGGGCCGTATCCGCGCTGAGGAACATGGAGCAGACCGTCCCTCCCAGTATCAGAAGGGCCAGAATAACCGTTTTCTTCCTGAACTCCGAAGAGAGGAAAATTGCGCACAGGAAAAACATGGCCGACCCCAGCAGGGCTCCCCTGGTCTGGCTGGCTATGATAGCCGTCAGAAGGAATGTACCGGCCAGAAGTAAAAGCTGTCTGGTCTGCTTTTCTTTCGAGAACACCCCGCCGCACAGAGAGAGCGCGAACGGGAAAAACAGCACTTCCGCGTATGTGACCGGGTGGAGTGTTCCGTGTGCCCTCAGGGACCATCCGGCGCTGACCTGGGCCAGCCCGAGCGCGGCGGCTGCCAGGGCTCCGGCCAGATAAACCCCCAGCAAATGCGGGCGTTCCTTCCCGGCGAAGTGGTCAACTATAAGGAAAAAAGCCCCCGCCTTAAGCAGGTCCGACGGCAGGTATTTCAGGCCGGTGACCGGATCGAACGCAAACAGGGCGGCAAGCAGCCCGGCCGCGAGGTAGAATGCCCACGTGCGGAAAAGAGCGCCCGAGCGCAGCTGCCTCCAGCCGGAGGAACAACTTTCCCGGTTGAAGCGGAGGCAGCGGCAGGCCGCCGCTATGCCAAGGCCGATTTCCGCCAGTGAAATGGACAGGCAGACTGTCGCCGCGAAAATGGCCATGCCGGCGGCTTCCCCCGTAGTTTTCCAGTCTACAGCCTTCCGGGTTCCATCCAGTTCAAGCAGTCCGCTAAAATACTTTCCTAAAAATTCCTTCATGCTTTTTGCCATGCGGCCAGGCCGCGCGTTCCTCAAATCTACAGGGATATTGTAGCTATTGGCAGCCTTCCGTTGAAAGCGGCAATATTCCCCGGCCGGCGCTTCCGCCGTGCTTTTCAATTATTTTCGTTACCGGCATGCGTGGAATTGGTATAATTTCCCAATAGAGCGTGGAGCGGGTAGGGCTGCCGAAAGAAGACAGTCCTGTGTTTTACCGCCGCTAAATGGAGACAATCAGATGATAAGAAAAGGCACATGTTTCATGACCAGCGAATCCGTGACTGAAGGCCATCCCGACAAGGTATGCGACCAGATTTCGGACGCTGTGCTGGACGAGATTTTTAAACAGGACAAATATGCCCGCGTGGCGTGCGAGACCTACATAACCCGCGGTCTGGTTGTCGTGGGCGGCGAAATCACCACCAAGGCGTGGGTGGATGTCGACCAGCTCACCCGCAAGGTCATCAAGGATATCGGCTATACCGACGCGAAGTACGGCTTCAACTATGAAACCTGCGCCGTCCTTAACGTCATAGGCAAGCAGAGCCCCGACATCAGCCAGGGCGTGTCCGTCGGCGGCGCCGGCGACCAGGGCCTCATGGTCGGCTATGCCGTCAAAGAAACTCCCGAACTCATGCCCCTTCCGCTCGTCCTTGCCCACAAGCTTACCATGAAGCTCGCCGAAGTCCGCAAAAACGGCAAGCTCGGCTACATCGGTCCGGACGGCAAGTCCCAGGTCACGATGGAATACAAGGACGGCAAGCCCGTCCGCATAGACGCGGTCGTCCTCTCCACCCAGCATACCGAGGAGATTCTCGACAAGACCGGCAAGAAGATCACCGAAAAGGCCCGCAAGGAAATCATCGACACCGTCATCATGCCCGTCGTGAAGGGCCTGGTGGATTCCAAGACCAAATACTTCGTCAACCCCACCGGCAAGTTCGTGGTCGGCGGCCCCCAGAGCGACACCGGCATGACCGGCCGCAAGATTATCGTCGATACCTACGGCGGCCGCACCCCGCACGGCGGCGGCGCGTTCAGCGGCAAGGATCCCACGAAGGTCGACCGCTCCGCGGCGTACATGGCCCGCTACATCGCCAAGAACATCGTGGCGTCCGGCCTCGCGTACGAGTGCACTGTCCAGCTTGCTTACGCCATCGGCGTGGCGGAGCCCGTGGGCGTTTACGTGGACACCCATGACACCGGCATCATGCGCGACGACGAGCTTGTCGCCATCGTCCGCAAGGTGTTCCCGCTTACGCCGGACGGCATCATCAAGCATCTCAACCTGCGCAGCCCGATTTACCTTAAGACCGCTTCTTACGGTCATCTGGGCCGCAGCATCTTCCCGTGGGAAAAGACGGACCTGGCCGCCAAGATAAAGGCCGCCACCTGCTCCAAGGCTACGGGACGCAAGGCCGAGAAAGTCTGCACGATGGCCTGATGTATGGTTTGAAGCCGGCGGGATTTTTTCCCGCCGGCTTTTTCTTTTAGGAGGGACTTATGATAATAACGAAGGCTCCTTTCCGCGTAAGTTTCGTCGGAGGCGGTTCGGACATGGAGGAGTTCTATTCCTCCGAGCCCGGGGCGGTGCTCAGCGTTACCATCAACAAGTATATGTACATCTCCTCGCATAAGTTCTTCGACACCAACAAGCTCCGCGTAAA
>CAYPTM010000096.1:0-8125 GCA_964413345.1 uncultured Elusimicrobiales bacterium | reverse complement strand
TCTTTCAAGTTCGGTAACAAAACATCATGGGAAAACGCAGACAGGCGCGCGAATACTGCATACAGGCCCTTTATCTGGCCGAATCAGGCAATATGTCCGCGCCGGAGATTTTAGCCGCCCTGGATCCTCACTATCCCCTGGATGAGGAGACACTTGCCTTCGCGCATCAACTGTTCAGAGGTACCGCGGACAAGGCAGCCGAACTTGATCCAATCATTTCAGCTTACGCGCAGAACTGGGCCATAGGCCGCATGTCGGCCGTGGACCGCTGCATTCTCCGCCTGGCCGCTTACGAGATAATTTATTCGACCGAAGTCCCTCTCCCCGCCGTTCTGGACGAGGCCATAGAGCTGGGCAAGAAGTTCTCCACGGAAAATTCCGGAAGGTTTCTTAACGGCGTGCTGGACAGGCTGAAGGAAAAACGCGCCGCGGTGTGACCCTCATGGACAGCACAAAGGCAGAAGTGCTGAAGCTAAGGGAAGAACTCGCCCGTCACGATTATAACTACTACGTTCTGGACAACCCCGTCATAGCCGACGCCGAGTATGACGCTCTCATGGCGCGCCTGCGCGCGCTTGAGGACGCCCACCCGGAGCTGGCTTCGCCTGACTCACCCACCCGCCGCGTAGGCGGGGCTCCCTCATCGCGCTTCGCCCCCGTCACCCATGCCACGCCCATGCTTTCGCTGGACAATTCCTACAACGAGCAGGACATACTGGCCTGGCATGAGCGCGTCCTGAAAGGCCTTGGCGGCCAGCCGCCGGAATATGTTGTCGAAGCCAAGATAGATGGCCTCTCCTGCGCGCTCACATATGAGAATTCCGTTCTGAAAACCGCCGCGACTCGCGGCGACGGCGTGACCGGCGAGGACGTGACAGCCAATGCCCGCACCATAAAGGCCATCCCCCTCAGGCTGAGGGAATCCGTGCCCGGCCTTGTCGAAATACGCGGAGAGGTGTATATGGACCGCCGCGATTTCGAGGCGGTCAACGAAAGCGAGCTTTCCGAAGGGCGGGAACCATTCGCCAATCCGCGCAACGCGGCGGCCGGCTCCCTGCGGCAAAAGGACCCTTCGGTCACTTCGCGGCGCAGGCTGCGCTTTTTTGCCCACTCATACGGCCTTTTCGGCGAAGGTTCCGGCGGGGGGCCCGAAACCCATTCCGCGTTTATCGAGACCTGCGCCCGCTGGGGGCTTGCGGCCTCGCCGGTACGGAAGCTCTGCCGTTCGATAGAAGAAGTGCTCGCTTTCTACAGGCAGTACGACGCGGGGCGCGATTCCCTTCCTTATGAGATAGATGGTCTGGTGGTTAAGGTTAATTCCCTGTCCATGCAGAAGATTTTGGGCGTGACGGCCAAAAGCCCTCGCTGGGCCATAGCTTTCAAATATCCCGCGCGTCAGGCCACTACCACCTTGCTGCGGGTTGTCCATTCCGTTGGGCGCACCGGCGTCATAACACCGCGCGCGGATTTGCAGCCCGTGCAGTGCGGCGGCGTCACCATCTCCAGCGCCACGCTCCATAATTATGACGAGGTGGCCCGTCTGGACGTGCGCGAGGGGGACCGGGTCGTTATAGAGCGCGCGGGCGAGGTCATCCCCAAGGTGGTTAAGGCGCTGGTTTCAGAGCGCGGTGGAACTGAAAAAGAAATACGCCCTCCCGAAAAATGCCCCTCCTGCGGCGGCCCGGTTACAAGGGACCCGGAGGAAGTGGCCTACCGCTGCGAGAACCCTTCCTGCCCGACTCAGGTGGCCCGGGGGCTTGTCCACTTCGCCTCGCGTGACGCGATGGACATAGAAGGCCTTGGCGAGGCCGCCGTGGAGCAACTTGTCCAGAAGGGATATGTGAAGGATTTCGCGGATATTTATTCTCTGGACATACTGCGCCTGCTCACGCTGGACCTGTTTGCCGAAAAACGCGCGGAAAACCTGCTGGACGCCATAGCCAAAAGCAAGAAACAGCCGCTCTCGCGCCTTGTTTTCGCCCTCGGCATACGTCATGTGGGTGAGAAGACCGCCCGCAATCTCGCGGCGCATTTCAAAACAATGGATAAACTGGCTTGCGCCGGAACGGACGAGCTGGCCCGCATAGGCGACGTTGGTCCTGTTCTGGCGGAGTCCATACACGGCTTTTTTGCCAATGAGGGCACCGTCCGCCTGATAGCCCGCCTGCGCGGGGCGGGGCTTAATATGGAGGAGCCGGAATCCGTTTTGGCGAAAGGCTCTCCCTTCGAGGGGAAAACGGTGGTTTTCACGGGGGAGTTGAAGACGCTTACGCGCGCGCAGGCCCAGCAGAAGGTGCGGGAACTGGGGGGCAAGGATTCCGGTTCAGTTTCAGCCAAAACTTCCTATGTTGTGGCGGGCGCCGATGCCGGTTCCAAGCTGGACAAGGCAAGAAAGCTGGGCGTTACCATACTTACGGAAGAGGAATTCCTTAAACTTGCCGGACAGTGAATTTATGGCCGGGAACATAGTCTTTTACCATACCCACAAGCAGGACACAGGCCATACCATGCACCTGGCGCGGATAATCGCCGCGCTCAACCGCAGGGGCATACGCCCCGTGGTCTTTCAGGGCGGCCTGCCGCAGCCTTATTTCGAAAAGCTGGCGGACGCGCGCTGGATTCATCTTCCCCATCCTTTTTATTCCCGCGAAGGGTTCGGCCGCCAGGACGAGGCCTCTTTTTCGGCGGAGAGGTCCGCTGTCATGCTGCGGCATATGGAGCGGCTTAAACCGAGCGTGTTCGTGACCTCATTCTTTCCCTTGGGACGGCTGATGTGCCGCGCCGAACTATTGCCGGTCATAAAGCGTCTGCGCATGGGCGGAACAAAAATAGTCTGTTCGTCCGCTTTGCCTTATTTCTCTCATCCACAGCCTTTGCTCGGGCAGTTATTTTCCGATTCCGAACTGTACGACGCTTTTCTGTTTCACTGTCCCGCCGAGCTGGACCCCCGCTTCATGGCCGGTGCCGTGGATATGGAGGGCCGCATAAGCCGTGCCGCTTTTGAGGGTGCGTTGTATCGCCTGGGTCCGAAAACAGTGTTTACCGGGTATGTTATGGACCCCGCTTTGCCCAGGCCGGGCTGCAATCCGCGCGGGCCGGTGCTGGTGCAGCGGGGGGGCGGGGCGGTCTCCTTCGAGCTCCTGCTTAACGCCGCGCTTGCCGCCCGTTTCTTGCCGGAAAGACGCTTTGTAATTTCGGCAGGTTACGCTTCAACCGATGCCGAGCTGTCCGTTCTTGAAGGGCTGGTCAAATCCCACCGTCTGGACAATGTGGAAGTGTGCCGTTTCATCCCCGATCTATTCAAAGAGATGGGGCACGCAGCGCTTGTCGCGGGCACCGCCGGCGGAACCGCTTACGAGCAGCTTTATCACGGCGTGCCTTCCGTGCTTGCCCCGTTTGGGGGCAGCCAGTCTCTTCCACGCGCTGACCAGTACGCCCGCGCGCGACTGCTGGGCGCACTTTGTGGGGCTGAAATACTGCCTCCCGATGGCGGCGGGCCGCTCGCGTTCGCCGGCGCGGTGCGAAGACGCCTGGCGGCGAGGGCTGTCAACGCGTGGGGACGGCTTCGTCCGGACTGGTTCCTGGGCGCGGATATTTCCGCCCTGCGCCTTTGCGAACTGCTGGACTGAGTATTCTTTTAAAATGAAACCGGCGTCAATGTTTCGGACGCCGGTTTTTATTTTGTTGTTTGGATTGTTTGTGGTCGGATGGGGGACTGGGGCTACCAGTCCACCTTCTCCAGTTTTATGGAGCGTTTTTCGCAGAGGTCCTGCACCTTCTCAATAATGTCGGCAGGCGGGTATTCAAAACCCTTGATGTTGCCCATGTTCCAGAATATCTGGTCTCCGCGCGCTATGGTCCTGATTTTGTCCATAAGGGCCTGTTCGCCGGTTATTACCGAATCGGCCGCGGTTATTTCCTCAAAGCTTTTAGCTCTGTTCGTTCCCACCAGCAGGGAATACTGCCAGGTGGCGTTGGCTTTCCAGCTGTAAAGTTCCCAGCCTTTGAAAGAGGTGGAGAGGCTGAAGGCCGCGTCCTCGGACATGGTTTCCTTGTGCGTGCCGTCCAGCGCGCAGGCCGATAACATGGCCGCAGCGGCCATCATGGCAAGCATTATGACTTTTTTCATTTTTCCTCCATTGCTTTGATGTAATTCTATAATATATATAACGCGCCTCCGTCCCATTATCTTGCGGCAATGAATGGCGCGCTTGCCGGGGGGTATAATGATGCTGATGGACATATTTAACGCTTTCCTTAACGCGAAAACCGTGGCGCAGACCACGCTCCTGACCGCTCTCGTCTGTTGTGCCGGGGCATTGTTGGGCCGCATACGCGTAGCCGGGCTTCCATTGGGTGTTTCAGCCGTCTTCGCCGCCGGCATCATCGCCGGCTGCCACGGGGTTCAATTGGACCGCGGGGCGGCGGATTTCATACTCAATTTCGGCCTCATCCTTTTTATTTACACTGTCGGGCTGGAAGGCGGGCCCGGCTTCTTGAACGCTCTGCGGCGTGACGGCATACGCCTTGGCGGCGTGGCCATTTTTATCATCCTCTGCGGCTGGCTGTGCAGCGTGGCAATTCATAAGATTACAAACTGCGGCGTGGCCGTGGCGTCAGGCGTATACGCCGGGGCCGTTACCAATATTCCCAGCCTTGCCGCCGCGCAGGAAACTCTTAAGGGATTCGAAGGCCCGGCATCACAGGGGGCGCTGACCGCATCCGCCGCGGCGGCCGCGGGGTATCCGTTCGGCATGTTCCTTGTAATATTGCTGCTGTACGGATATGCCAAAGTGAGCGGTATAGATTTCCGCAGGGAGGAGCGCCGCTATCTTGCCGAAGGCGGCGGGGAGCCCGTGTCTGTCGTAAATTTCGAGGTCACCGCGTCATCGCCGTGCATCGGCAGGGACATCATGTCCGTGGCGGCGGAATGCGGGGGTGTCGCCTCGCGCTTTCGGAGGGGGGCCGTTGTCGGGGTCCCCACCGGGGCCGAGAAGGCCGAAGCGGGCGATATAGTTCTTGCCGTGGTGCCGCAGCGTAACATGGAGCGCATGGAGCGGCTTTTCGGGCGGCGGACTGAAGTGGATTTGCGCGATGAGGAGGGCATCAACGCCGTCCGCCAGCTGGTTTCCGCGAGGGAAGCGGAAGGCAGGACCATAGGGGAGCTGGCTTTTCACAGCAGGCATGGGGCCGTCATAACCCGCGTCAATCGCGCCGGCATGGAATTCGTGGCGGACCTGTCTCTCCGGCTTGAGTATGGCGACACCGCCACCGTGGTGGGCAGTCCGAAAGCGCTGGCGGCGGTATGCGCCGAACTGGGCGGCGGCAGGGAAGACGCCGCCCGCACCGACGTGGGGGCGCTGTTCCTTGGCGTGTCGGCCGGGCTGGCCCTGGGCGGCATAGCCATCCCGGTGCCGGGCCTGCCTCTGCCTGTAAAGCTGGGCGTCGCCGGCGGGTGCATCGTGTCAGGCATATGCTTCGGCCATATGCGGCGGCTGCTGGGTTTCAATTTCATCATGCCTTCCGCCACCAACAGGGTGCTGCGCGAAGTGGGCATAACTCTTTTCTTCGCAATTGTGGGCATAGAGTCCGGCTTTCCGTTCGTGGAGGCCGTCACCAATGGAGACGGGCTGCGCTGGATGCTCTATTCCATAGCTGTGGTCGTGATACCGCTCCTGCTGGCCTGCGTGCTGGCCTCGAAGGTGCTGAAACTCAACTATCTTAAAGTTGCGGGGGTCCTGTCCGGGGCGACCACCAACCCTCCGGCCCTGACATGGGCGTCCTCCATAACGACCTGCGACGCCCCCGCCGCGTCTGCCGCTACCGTATATCCGCTGACCCTCCTGCTCAGAATAGTTTCCGCGCAGATACTGGTCATGCTCTTTTACCGCTGATCATCTGAAACGCGCTTGCGGACAATGCGGCCTGATTAGTTTTCTGCTATACTCATGTTGTAGGGAAGCAGCATAAAAAGAGGTTATATTATGTCATTCGTCTGGACGGAGTTTCTTGCCACCGGCAATGAAAAAATGGATGCCCAGCGGCGCAAGCTGATTGAGGAGATGAACTATTTTTTCACCGCTATCACGGAAGAAAAGGCCGAGAAGGAAGTGGAGCGGATGTTCACTTTCCTTGACGGTTTCGTGACGGGAATGTTTTTCGTGGAGGAGAGCATGCTCCGCTCCGGGAACTATCCCGAGTTCGCAAGGCACAAGGCCCAGCATGATTTTTTCCGCAAAAGCTACGCCAATATGCGCAACGAGTATGAGCTGCGCGGCGTTACCGACACGCTGATCAGCGATCTGCACAAGAAGATTTTCGTCTGGCTGCTGAACCACATCACCAAGGAAGACATGCAGTGGGTGTCTTTCATCAAGAACAAGGAAAGCAAGTAATCATTTTCCGTTCGACGGGCGCACTTCCCCCGCGAACAGCGCCGCCAATATGAGGCCTCCGCCAAAAACGGAGGCCTTTGTCGCGTGTTCGCCCCCCAGCGTCCAGGCGAACACCGCCGCAAACACCGGCTCAAGCGAAAATATGAGCGATACCCTTACCGGGTTCACCTGCTTCTGCGCCCATACCTGAACAAAGAAAGCCGACAGCGTAGGGAAAGCCGCCAGGAATAATATGGCGTGCCATCCTTTCGCGTCTTCAACGGCCAGGGGCAGTCCGAAAAGCAGCGCTGAGGCCAGGCATATTACCCCGGTCATCCAGAACTGGTGGAAAACCAGTGTCAGGGGGTCCGCGTCGCCTTTGACAATGGTGTCGGTAAAGATGACATGTGTGGCGTAGGTCAGCGCGGCTATAAGGGTCAGCGCATCCCCCGCGTTGAAAGAGGCCAGTCCGTCCGTCAGGACGTAAAGCCCGGACAGGGCCAGCAGGCATGCCGTCCACTGCGCCGGGGTGACCGTCCTCTTGAGCCAGAGGCGCAGTATAAGCGGCACTAGTATGACGAAGAGTCCCGTTATGAAGCCGGAGTTAGCCGCGGTGGTGTACAGCAGGCCCCAGGTCTGCGCCGCGTACAGCGCGGCCAGCATTACGGAGAGTATGGCCGCGTCCCGGAGGTGCCTCCCCAGTCCGTCCTTTTTCAGCACGAAAGGAAGCAGGGCCACGGCCGCTATCAGGAACCTCCACGCCACCATCGCTATCGGGTGGACGGAGTCGAGAGAGTCCTTTACCAGAAAGAATGTCGCGCCCCATATGGCGGCGCAGTATACCAGCCCGGCGTGGGCCAGGAGGCGGCTTTCGTGTTTCAGTCCAGGACTCCCAGTTTTTTAAGGTCGGCCTCGAACCCTTCGCGGGAGAAAGGCCTGCCGGGTATCCACCTGCCACGGCATTCCATCGTTGGCACCACCCAGCTGCCGTTATTCACTTCATCCACCTTTTTTACCACGGCGGGCGGGGCGGAGTCCATGTCCACCGGGATATGGGCGATTTTGTTTTCCTTGAGGTATTCCAGCGCCGCGCGGCAGTGCGGGCACCAGTGGGCTATGTAGACGGTCAGTGTCGGGGGTGTCATGTTCTGCTCCTGCCTGCCTTGATTATATAGCACACGCAAAACAGCGCAAGCGCGCACAGCACTATGGACGCGCCTGTCGGTATGTTGAGGGTAAAGGAAAGCGCGGCTCCCGCCAGCACGGCCAGCGCCGACACCGCCGCGGAAAGCCAGAGCGTCTGCCGGAAGCTTCTCGCCAGCATGAGGGCGGAGGCGGGGGGTATGATGAGCATGGCCGATACAAGCAGCGCGCCTGTGATGCGCGCCGCTATGACCACTGCGGTTCCGGTCAGCACCACGAACGCCTGATTCAGCGTATGGCTGCCGAACCCGGCTACGGCGGCGTAATGCTCGTCGAAAGCCATGCAGGCCAGTTCCCGTCTGAAAAGGAATATCCCGGCCGCTGTCGCGGCGAACAGGGCCGCCGACCATGCAAGGTCGTGCGGTCCAACGGAGAGTATGCTTCCGAACAGGTAGCCCATCAGGTCGGCGTTGAAGCCGCCGGACATGCTCGCTATCACCGCCGCTGCCGACAGGCCGAGCGCGCTGACCATGCCTATGGCCGCGTCCCCGTGGAGGCCCGTGCCGACTGTCAGCCGCGCTATGGCGAGCGAGCTGGCCGCTGTTACC
>CAYPTM010000095.1:0-8191 GCA_964413345.1 uncultured Elusimicrobiales bacterium | reverse complement strand
AGAACATCGCCCTCATTTTCGAGAAGACCTCCACGCGCACGCGCTGCGCTTTCGAGGTAGCGGCCCACGACCAGGGCGCCCATGTCACCTATCTCGAGCCCACCGGCAGCCAGATGGGCCATAAGGAAACGGTAAAGGACACCGCCCGCGTTCTGGGCCGCATGTATGACGGCATTGAATACCGCGGCTTTGGCCAGGAAATTGTGGAGGAGCTCGCCAAATTCGCCGGGGTTCCCGTCTGGAACGGCCTCACGAACGAATGGCACCCCACGCAGATGCTCGCCGACGTGCTGACCATGACCGAGCACTGCTCCAAGCCCCTTGAGCAGATTTCCTACGCCTATGTGGGCGACGCCCGCTTCAATATGGGCCGCTCCCTTCTCGTCATCGGCAGCATACTGGGCATGGACGTCCGCATCGGCGCGCCGAAAGGCCTCCAGCCGGACGCGGAGCTCGTTGCCCTGTGCCGCAAAATCGCGCAGAAGTCCGGCGCGCGCGTTACCGTGACCGACAACGTGGACGAGGCCGTAAAGGGCGTGGATTTCATCCACACCGACGTCTGGGTCTCCATGGGCGAGCCCAAGGAAGTCTGGGCGGAAAGAATAAAGCTGCTCAAGCCCTATCAGGTCAACCCTGAAACGATGAGGAAGTCCGGCAATCCCAACGTCAAGTTCATGCACTGCCTGCCCGCTTTCCATAACGCGGACACCAAGGTCGGCAAGCAGGTTTCCGAACAGTTCGGGCTCGCTAACGGCATAGAGGTGACGGAAGATGTGTTCGAGTCTCCCGCCAGCATAGCGTTCGACCAGGCCGAGAACCGCATGCACACCATCAAGGCCGTAATGGTGGCAACGCTCGGAAGCTGATACAGGCGCGATTATATTGCAAGGCGGGCGAAGCGGCGGATGCCGCGTTCGCCCGCCTCTTTTTTGCCCCGGCTGGACATGCCGGCCTGACTGTTTTCGTTGTCCGGTTTTGATGAACCGGCGCCAGGTTCCGCGCAGGGCGGTTTCGCGCGTAATTCTATAGGGAAAATCAGCCTTGACACCCTCTTAAAACGGGTGATAGAATAACTATGCAGTTCGTTGGATCCGGCAAGCCTGCTTTCCATAAGCCGGCGAAGCCCCGGGATAACCGAAAACCCGGGCGCGGTCATGAACTCCCGCACGGTTCCGGTGTGATATTCGGTCGAAGCGTCCATTCCCGGACGCGCTGTCTTTTCGATGACTGGCCCGGAGCTGTGATGGCAAACCCTTCCCCTGTTTTTAGCCGTAAGTCCCCGAACCCCCGTTTCAGCGGGTTGTTCTCCGCGTTGAAACTCTGGATATCAAAATGAAAAACATCATTAATTTCTACCTCAATGGAGTGCCCAAGGCCGTGTCCGTCCGTCCGGACACCACCGTGCTTGAAATGCTGCGCAACGATTTCGGCCTTAACGGCATAAAGGAAGGCTGCGGCGAAGGCGACTGCGGCGCCTGCACCGTCACTGTGGGAGAGCTGTCAGAGGGCAGGGTGCATTACCGCCCTGTCGTGGGCTGTCTCCATCTCGCGGCGCGCCTTGAGGGTAAGCATCTCATAACCATCGAGGGGCTTGCCGCCAAAAACAGCCTTCACCCCATACAGCAGGCCGTCCTTTCAACGCACTCCACCCAGTGCGGTTTCTGCACCCCGGGAGTCATACTTTCCCTGCTTGCCCTCTATCTGGAAAACCCGGCGCCCGGCCCTGAAGACATCCGCAGGTTCCTTGAAGGCAAACTCTGCCGCTGCACGGGCTATATCTATATGCGGGATATCCCGGAAGAAATAACCCGCATAAGCGTAGACCGGGCCGGCATCCGCCCATCCTATCTGGATGAGACGGAGCGGCTGCTGTCCGTCCATAAGGCGGAAGACGTGCTGCTCGCGGACGGCGCGCGGCGTTACTTTTCCCCGGTTTCGGTGGATAGCCTCAAGGCCTTTCTGAAGGACAACTCCTCCCATGACGTGAAGTTCATAAACGGCGGAACGGATGTGATGGTCGGCGTCAAGAAACGCCATCAGGTCCACGGCCTGCTGGTCGACCTTTCCCGTGTCGAATCCCTGAAAGCCATAACGGTTTCCGGGGGGCGGCTTGTAATAGGAGGAGGCGTTTCCCTGTCCCGGGCCGCGGAGTTCTCGAAGGATTGCCTTCCGGTTCTTTCCGAAACCATTTCCCGCATGTGTTCCGAGCAGGTGCGTTCGCTGGCGACCGTAGCCGGTAATATCGCCAACGCGTCTCCCGTGGCGGATACCGTCCCCGTGCTGATGGTGCTGGGGGCGGAGCTTAAGCTGGACGGTCCGTCCGGCGCGAGAACTGTTCCGCTGAAGGATTTTTTCCTGGGCTACAAGAAGCTTGCCATGAAGCCCGCGGAGTGGATAAGCGCCGTCGAGGTGCCGCTGGGCGGGTATTCTTATGTGAATTTCGAAAAGGCCACCAAGCGCCGGGAACTGGATATCTCTGCCGTCAATTCCGCGCTGGCGCTAAAGATGGACTCCGGGATTATGACGGACGTGCGCGTGGCCTGCGGCGGCGTGGGGCCTGTGACTCAGATGATGCCGGATACCGCCGCTTTCCTGGAGGGGAAAAAATTCTCTGAGGAGGTCTTTGAGAAGGCCGCCGAAGTCGCCTATTCAGAGGCGTCCCCCATTTCAGACGTGCGCGGTTCAGCGGAATACCGCAGGACCATGCTGAAAAATTTTGTTATAAAGCACTGTCTAGCGTTGGCCGGCTCATGCCGGAAGGGGGGCGCCTAAATGTCCGAAAAATACAACCTTGACACCATAAAGGACACCCCGGGCCAGTCCGGTTCATCTCCTCTGCACATAAGCGGGGTGGAGCATGTGACCGGGCGTTCCCAGTTTGTGGACGACATGCCGAAACCGCGCAATCTCCTGGCGGTAAAGCTTCTCGCCAGCCCAGTGGCGAACGGAGAGATAACCGAGCTGAACGTCGACTCGGCCAGGGCCGTTCCCGGCGTCTGCGCGGTGCTGACGTCAAAGGATATTCCCGGCTGGAACCAGATAGGGGCCATACTGCCGGATGAAACCTGCCTGGCGGAAGGGCATGTCCACTATGTGGGCGAGCCTGTAGCCATTGTCGCCGCCGAGACAGCGGAGATTGCTGAGGCCGCCCTGAAGAAAATTGTTCTCCGCATCGAGGAGCATCCGCCCGTCCTCACTGTTTCACAGGCGCTTGAGAAGGGCCAGTTCGTAGGCCCGATAAGGAAAATAGAGCGCGGGGACGTGGACTCGGTGTTCGCGTCGGCGAAAAACGTCATGGAAGGCGTGGTCCATAACGGAGGACAGGAGCATTTTTACCTTGAGACCCAGCGCGCCCTCTGCGTTCCGGAAGAGGACGGCTGCGTCACCATTTATTCCTCTACCCAGAATCCCAGCGAGGTGCACCGCATGGCCTCAAACGTTCTGGGCATGCCGCAGAACCGGATTACAATAGACGTGAAGCGTCTTGGCGGAGGTTTCGGCGGCAAGGAAGCGCAGGCCACGGCCTGGGCCTGCATTCCCGCGCTGGTGGCCTGCCATACGGGCCGTCCCGCGGAGCTGGTGCTGGAGCGCGAGGAGGACATGCAGTTCACCGGCAAGCGCCATGTTTACGAGAGCCGCTACAAAGTGGCTTTCGACGATACCGGCAAGGTCCTCGCCTACCATGTGGAGCTTCAGTCCAATTGCGGCGCGGTGGCGGACGTAAGCACCTCGGTGCTTGAGCGCTCCATGCTGCACGCGGACAATTCCTATTTCATACCGAACATGCGCGTCATCGGGCGGCCCTGCCGCACCAACATCCATCCGGCCACGGCTTTCCGGGGTTTCGGCGCGCCGCAGGGCATTCTGGCGGTTGAAACCGTTCTGGAGCGCATTGCCCGCAAGCTGGGCCTGGACCCTGTCGACGTGAAGGAGCGGAACCTCTACCGCAGGGGTGAGGAGGCTCATTACGGTCAGGAAATAATCGACGCGGACCGCCTGGGATTGATTTTCGGCAAGCTGAGGAAGGACTGTGACTGGGCCGGACGGCGCAAGCGCAACGCGGAGTTCAACGCCGCCAGCAAATACCTGAAAAAAGGACTGGGAGTTGTGCCTGTGAAGTTCGGCATCTCATTCACCGCCGCCCACCTGAACCAGGGACAGGCGCTTGTCCATGTCTTTTATGACGGCTCCGTTTCCGTGACGCACGGCGCCATCGAGATGGGGCAGGAGGTCAACACCAAAATCGCCCAGATAGCGGCCACCACGCTGGGCGTGCCTTTCTCCAACGTCAGGGTCGAGAGCAACAACACCAAGCGGGTCGCCAATTCGCCTCCCACCGCGGCCTCGTCGGGGTGCGACCTTAACGGGCACGCGGTGGAAAACGCCGCGCTGCAGATAGCCGGCAGGCTGAGGGATTTCGCCAAAGCCACGTTCAAAACCGAAGATGTGGTCATAGAGAACGGGAGGGTTTTTGCCGCTTCCGCTCCGGAAAAGCTTCTGTGTTCCTTCAAGGAGCTTTCACAGAAGGCTTTCGTGGCGCGCATAGACCTGTCCGCCCACGGTTTCTACGCCTCGCCCGGCATATATTTCAGCCGCGAGGAGGGCAAGGGGCATCCGTTCCTGTATTACGTTTTCGGGGCCGCCGCCGTGGAAGTGACTGTGGATTTGCTGACGGGCCACTGCTCGACCGATTATGTCCATATCGTGCATGACAATGGCCGCAGCCTCAATCCCGTAGTGGATATCGGGCAGCTGCACGGCGGCTTCCTGCAGGGGCTAGGCTGGGCGACAATGGAGGAGCTGGTGTACGACGACAAGGGGAGGCTTCTCAGCAATTCCCCCGCGACGTACAAAATCCCGTCCTACGGCGACGCGCCGGCCGAAATGCGCGTGGAACTGCTTGCCAACAGCGACAATTCCATCGGTGTCCACCGTTCCAAGGCGAACGGAGAGCCGCCCTTCATATACGGCGAGGCGGTCCTGTTCGCCGTGGCCGACGCAATAGCCGCAGCCGGAAGCTATCCTGAAGCCCTTTCCATACCAGCCACTCCGGAAAAGGTTCTTGAGCAGCTCCGCCTGACCGCCAGAAAATCCGGCAAAACGCCTGTGGCGTCTTAAGTCCTGAATCCTAGTTCCGTTTCATCCGGCGCTTTCGCTCACTTCCGAAGGCGCCGGCCGCTTTAATGGCGTCCAGGACCATTGCGGGGGACACAGGCAGCGGTTCGTTGTGTATGGATTCATCGGGGGCGCAGGATTTTTCGGCGGCTTTAAGGAGGGCAGTGTCCCCGATGTCGCGGGGCAGCCCCAGGTCCTCAAGAGTGGTGGGCAGTCCCACGCTCTCGCAGAATGAATAGACCTCGTTTATGGTTCCAGCGGGTTTGTCGGTAAGAAAAAGCGAGGCCAACACGCCGAACGCCACCTTTTCCCCATGATACATGCCGTGCGTTTCCGGCAGGGCGGTAAGGCCGTTGTGAATGGCGTGCGCCGCCCCAAGGCCGCCGGATTCAAAGCCCAGTCCGCTCAGCAGAATATTCGCCTCCACTATGCGCTCAAAAGCCGGGACCACGCAGCGGCGTTCGTTTGCCGCTTTGGCCGGAACGCCGAATTCAATAAGCGTGTCGTAGCAGAAGCGGGCAATGGCAAGCCCGGTCATGGAGGGATAGCCACCCGCCACGTTCAGCGAGTGCGAGGCGGAGCATGATTCCGCTTCGAACCGGGTGGACAGGGCGTCGCCCATGCCTGAAACAAGAAAGCGTACCGGAGCCTCGGCTATCACCGCCGTGTCCACGAGCACGGCCTGCGGGTTTGACTTAAGGTGCAGCACCCGGTCGAACGAGCCGTCCTCTTTATAGACTACGGATACCGCGCTGGTGGGGGCGTCAGTCGATGCTATGGTCGGCACGTTTATCACCGGCAGGGCAAGCCTGTCCGCGGCTATCCTCGCGGTGTCCAGCGTTTTGCCGCCGCCAATGCCGGCCATTACGTCGCAGCCGGCTTTTTGGGCCGCTTTGACCACCCTTTCTATTTCCCTGTCGGAACATTCCCTGCCGAATTCCAGCGCGGTAAGCTTTATATCCTTTGACACTGTTTTCCTGACGCGGGGAAGCAGTCTCTTGAACGCGGAGGGGGAGCAGAGCATGAAAACGTGTCCGCCGAAGGCGGCCGCTTCCTTTCCAAGCAGGTCCAGGGCGTTTCTGCCCTGTATGTATTTTCCCGGGAAAACTGTTCTGGTTATCATATTCCATCCTTTAAATGGCGCAAAGTTCGCGCTGTTTTCATGCTGTTGACGGGCTGGGCTGCTTCCACCGGCGCATGGCGCGGGCAAATATATTATGCCCGTTTGCACAGGGGTATTCCAAATCCTGCCTCAGGCTAAATTATATAATCTTGGTGTGATTGTTTTTCTTTCCAAATATTACGAGAAACTTGCCGCCCATCGCTATGGATTGACCCTGGCCGCCTATATAACGTCGGCTTTCATTACCGGTGTGGCCTGCGTGGCTTTCATGCGGGCTTTTTCCGCGGCGGACAGCCATAGAATAGACTTTGCCCGTTTCGGCTGGTGGGCACTTCTTCTTTCTCCAGCGTTATTTTGCGTTGCCGTGGCGCTTGTAAAGCGTTTCGCTCCTTTTGCGGCGGGTTCCGGCATCCCCCAGACCATATACGTCATACGGCATGGCGAGGAGTGTCCTTCTTCCATCCATGCCATGACTTCCCCGCTGACTCTGGCGGTAAAGGTGGTTTCCATACTTATCGGCGTTTGGGCAGGGGCTTCCGCCGGGCGCGAAGGGCCCACTGTCCAGATTGCCATGTGCATGATGTTCCTGTGCATGGGTCTCTTCGAAAAATTCCTTCCCATAAAGCCGGACCCACGCTCTCTTGCTCTCTCCGGCGGGGCGGCCGGACTCGCGGCCGCATTCAATACTCCGCTGGCCGGTGTTACCTTCGCGCTGGAGGAGCTTTCCGGCCGGTATTTCGAGAGCATAAAGGATTATGCGCTCATGGCCATTATAGTAGCGGCCCTGTCGGCAAAGGTCCTGACCGGAAATTACATATATTTCGGCAAGCTGCCCGATCCGCAGGAGCTCCATATAACGGCTATAGTGCTTATAAGCATAGTAGCTGGAGTAGCCGGGCACCTGTTTTCCCTGGCCATGCTTGCGGGCACAAGACTTGTCGCGCGATATTCAGGCCGGCGTTTTTTCTGGCTTTTCCCGGCTTTCTGCGCTTTGGCTGTAATAGGGCTGGCATGCCTGGCCGGACCGGCCATAAACGGTCCCGGTAACGGCGCGGCCCAGAAATATCTTCAGCAGGAAGCTGCGGGCTCCCCTTTTCTGTTTTCCACGGCCAAATTTCTCGCTACAGCCATCACTTACTGTTCCGGTATTGCCGGCGGCATATTCGCCCCTTCTCTGGCCATAGGCTCCGGCATAGGTGCGGGCATAGCCGATTTATTGCAGTATCCCGCGGGCTCGTGCGCTCTTGTCGGCATGTCCGCTTTCCTGTGCGGGGCCATTCTTGCCCCGATGACCTCGTTCGTCATAATTTTCGAACTGACGGGTCATCACACCATGATACTGCCAATAATGCTGGCTTCCCTTATAGCGTACATGACCGCCAAGATGCTTGGGGCGAAAAGCCTCTACTCGACTCTTGCCGACAGGTATGAGAAGACGTTTTGAAACGCGGATTTGCTAGTATTGTCGATGAAGGCCGTTTTCGACGGCCTTATATCAAGGGGGAATGATGAGAAGAATATGCAGGGCCTTGCTGGCCGCAGCCATGGCCGTAGGAATATGCGCGGCGGTTTGCCGCGCTGAAAGCCCGGATTTACCGCCGCTTCCGGGGCAGAATTTCACTCCGCTTCTGGCCAAGATAAACGGGGAACTCATGCCCGTCAAAATGTCCAACGGCAAGTTCTACATGCTTTACGAACTGCTGATAGTCAATGCCAGCACCTCGGACATTGTGATGACAGGCCTTACCGTCACCAATCCGCTTAAGGGCGACGATATCGTTTTCAGCATGAGCCGGGACGATATAGCCGACCATATGCATGCCGGAGCCCTCTCAGACCGTGGCACGACCGTGCCGGGGCGCGGCGTGGCTGTACTGACAATGGATGCCGTACTCTCGGGGGAGGAACTCCCGCTCGCCATCGACCACAATATATCATTCCGCTCCTTGCAGC
>CAYPTM010000094.1:0-8223 GCA_964413345.1 uncultured Elusimicrobiales bacterium | reverse complement strand
CCTACTCCGCCCGGCTGTCTGCCGGAATCCATAACCTGCGAATACAGGCCCGAACCGGGGAAGGCCGTTACCTTGAAGAAGTAAGCCGAGTCGAAACGCGAGCGCGCGGCATAATCGATTGTGGCCCGCATCTCCGCTTCGGTTTCGGTGGGAAAGCCAAGCATGAAGTAGCCGGCGGTCTGTATGCCGTGCCTGTCCGCGGCGGCTATGGCGGCCTCGGCCCTGGCTATGTCCATGCGCTTGCCTGTCATCTCCTGCAGGCGTGGCGTGGCGCTTTCTATCGCCAGATTAACCTTGTAGGTTCCCATGGCGCGCATGGCGACGACTGTTTCTTCGTCCAGTATGTCCGCTCTCAGGCCGTTAGGGAATGCGAAATCGAGTTTTTTGCCTGAAGCCAGCAGAAGACGGCTTATTTCCAGCACGCGGTTTTTGTCGCAGTTGAAAACGTCGTCTATGATGTGGAACTCCGCCGCGCCGAATTTTTCGTGAAGGGCAAGAATCTCGTCCGCGACATCCCGCGCGCTTCTGGGTCGGAATTTCTTGCCGAGGAGGTTGTGGCAAAAAGTGCAGCCGAAAGGACAGCCGCGCGAGGTGAGCACGGTTAGGTAAAAATCTCTTTTGCAGAGGCCGTTCCAGTTGGCGTATTTTCCATAGCGGCGGAAATCGAGAAGGTCCCATGCGGGTCGGGGTATCGAATCGAGGTCGACCGCGAATTGCCGCGCGGGGGTCCGGTAAATTCCGGCGGGTCCCCGCAGTGCCAGTCCGGCTATGCCGGAAGAGGGGCCGCCTTTTTCAAATGCTGCAATCAGCTCGGCTGCGGTAGCCTCGCCTTCTCCCAAAATGGCCAGGTCGACATTCGCGTCTGCCATTACGTTGTCCGTTGCCGTGCTTGGGTAGGGGCCTCCGGCCCAGACCGTCGCGCCGTACCGCTTCGCCATCCCGGCTATGGAGTGGAACAGTTCCGCCTCGCAGTTGAGCGAGCTGATTCCGGCTATGTCGGGTTTCCATGAGGCGAGCAGCGTTTCAAGACCGGAATCTATGCCGGTGTCGAAAATCCGTATTTCGTTTTTGGGAGAGGCCGCGCGCATCGCGGCCGCGATGTAAAGAAGGCCGAGCGGAGGGACGGGCCCGCCAGCCCCCAGTTCACGGAAAGTCCGTATAAGAAGTATCTTCGCCATTTTGTGCGCGCCGCCTTGCTGTACAGCTAAGGTCATTATAGCGGCCTGCCCCTGCCGGGGCAAGGCGCGGCCTTCGGCAAGTGGTATAATCATAGTGTCGGCTCCCGCCGCGAAGCATATTTCGGATAACGTCACAGCAAAGGAGGCGCGCCATGTCCGGCATCAGGGTAACAAGGGACGCTGCAGGGCTTTATACCCTGGAGTTTCCATCCGAAGGCGTGGAACGCCTGGTTTTCGCGGGTTCGTCCCCGGCGGAGATAGACTCCTCCTCTCCCGCGGCGCACGGTTCTTCCAAAACAATCAATCTGGGCCCTTACGGCGGGCGGATGTATTTCCGTGTCTGCGAGGCGGGGGAACATCCGGTAGTGGTGTCCGACTCCCATATTCCTCTTTCCAGCGTGCAGAATCTGCGCGATCTGGGGGGGATGAAGGGTTTTGGCGGGCGCTGCGTGACTCCGGGCCGTATTTACCGCAGCGGCAATCCGGGCCGCGCCGCCGCGCGTGACCTGGTTTTTCTGAAATCCCTCCGTCTTGAGACTGTCATAGATTTCCGCTCGGAAGCCGAGAAGAATCCCGACGAATCTGAATTCCGGCGGCAGTTCGACTGGCAGCCGCTCGCGGTCAACGCCGGCAATCTTTCCGGCGAGGAAGTGAACCGGATGCTTCAGGCCGCCCGTCCGGACGAGATTGAGAGGCGGATGCTAGACATATACCGGGAATTCCCCGTGGAATGCCAGCCGCAGTTCCGCCGCGTGCTTGAGCTGGCGGAACAGGACAGAACATTCCTTTACCATTGCGCCGCAGGCAAGGACCGCACCGGCTTCGCCACCCTGCTGCTGCTTTCCGCCCTCGGCGTGGAGCGGCAGGCAATCGTGGACGATTATCTGCTTTCCAACACCTATAACGCGGCCGGCAACGAGCGCCTTTACGCCATGTTCGCCGGGCGCGGCATCGAGCGGCGCACCCTTCAGCCGCTGCTTGAAACGAGGCTGGATTATATCCAGGCCGCGCTTGAGGTCATAGATTTCCGTTATGGCGGCATGGACCTCTACCTTCGCAAAATTCTGGAAGTGGATGTCGCCCTTATCAGGAAAAATTACCTTCAGAACTGACCGCTTCCCCGTGCTGAAAATAAACAACCCCGCCATGCGCGGGGTTTTTTATTCGCTTTGTTTTGATGGTCTTACTTGTAAAGCCGGAATTTTTCCATGGTCTTCCTGAATTCCGCCAGGCCGTCTTCCCATTCCCCGGCTATTTCAACCGCGGGCATTCCGCTTTCAATCCCTTTCCGGGTGGAAGCTCCGCCCGCCAGCATATCGAACGGGAGCAGCGTGTTCTCGTATTCGAACGGCGGCTGTTTCCAGTCGAATTTTTCGGGCCATAGGCGCCGTATCGCGGATAGCACCGACACTATGCTCAGGCAGGGGCAGAACGCTTTCCTGTCGGTCACGTGGACCTGAATGCCGCCGCACAGTTCACCCTGATATTTATCGAAGGCCGGCTGGAAGCGCAGAGGGCGGACGGCAATGCCGGGCAGCGCTTCCTTCTCAAGGGCCAAGGCCAGTTTGTCCGGGTCTATATAAGGCGCGCCGATAATTTCAAACGGACGCGTGGTTCCCCTGCCTTCAGAAAGATTTGTGCCTTCAACCATCCCGAAGCCGGGGTAGACTGTTGCCGTATCGGTAGTAGGCATATTCGGGGAGGGCATGAACCATGGAAGGCCGGTTTCATCGAAGTACGATTCCCTGCGCCACCCTTCCATCGCTATCACAAGCGGTTTTTCCGGGCGGGGGAGGAGGGAGCCGAAATAGAGGGCCAGTTCGCCGATGGTCATTCCGTGGCGCACCGGTATGGGCGCCATGCCGATGAAGGTCTCAAAGCCTTTTTCCAGCACCGGGCCTTCCAGCGTTATGCCGCCAAGCGGGTTCGGCCTGTCCAGCACGATTACTCTTTTGCCCGCCTCGGCGCAGGCCTGCATGCACAGGAACATGGTCCATATGTAGGTGTAAAATCTCGTGCCGACATCCTGCAGGTCTATTACAAGGGTGTCGATGCCGGAGAGCATTTCCCTTGTCGGTTTCCGGTGCTTGCCGTAGAGGGAATGAACCGGGAGTGGCCCGTTCTGGCCTTCCCACTCTATCATGTTGTCCTGCGTTTCCCCGTATAGCCCGTGCTGCGGGCCGAACAGGCAGGTTATATTCGCGCCGGCTTCGGCAAGGACGCGGAGCGTGCTTCTCATATCCGGGGAATAAGAAGCCCCATGCAGCAGCAGGCCGACCCTGCGGTTATGGAGCTCCGCACATTTGTGTCCGGCTAAAACTTCCAGCCCGACTTTAACTTTCCCGTTCATGGGACACGCCTCCGGCCCGTGAAGTGTGTTGTTGTGGATATTATACAGCTAAAACGCCGGTGCGACAGTGGTGACCGCAGACTATAGTTTTACTTCGAGTTCTAGTTTGAACTTGTCCGCGTTGTAGAAGAACCGGGAGTAGATGTAGTAACGCATTCCCTCTGCGCCGACGGTGTCGGTGGGGTCCTGCGAAATGTTCTGTATTGCCATGCCTTCCGGCACGCCTATTATATAGCAGGAATGTCCAGCCTGGGTTGCTGGCAGCTCGTCAATTTTAAGCCGCAGACCGTCTTCCTTCCGCGTAATCTGGTCCGACACATCCCCTTCGGCCGCTATAAGCTCCCCGGATCCGGGAGGCAGCGGCCGATGGAAGAAAACTTCCGCCATATAATTGCCGTAGGCCGTCTCGCTCTTGTGAAACTCCGATTTAAGTATGTTTCCGTTTGAATCGAAGAACGGGGAGAACGGAACCGCACTCACGCATATCCAGGTGGAGTGCTTCTCCTGCGTGGAGGAGTTGTACTGCGGCCAGAGTGTAAGGTTGGCGCATTCGCCTGTTTCGTCCAGAATAAAAATCCTCGCGGCGCCGCCTATGGAGCCGAGAGGCAGGACGTCATTGGCTTTCACCATTTGCGCCGTCCTGGAGAGGAGCAAGTCTCTCTGCCAGGAGGTCAGCTTGCCGCATGATTCGGGCGAAAGCCTGAGCGAGTCTGTGACCGCAAAACGTTCAGGCAAGGAGACGAAAAGCCCGGGCCGCAGGTTGCGGGCTATCTGCAGGTAGCGCCGCGCGTCCTCTTCCCTGTTCAGCAGAAGTGATAACTTGTACAGGCGGTAATAGAGTATCGGGCGCATTCCCTCGTGGCGGCTGAGGCTGATGCTTTTGCGCAGGTCGTTGACCGCCTCCGGATATTTTCCGGCGAAGGAGTTTATGGTGCCGCTTAGCATCATGGCGTATTCATCCGTGGGGTTGAGCTGCAGGGCCTGCCGTATATGTTTTTTCGCTTCGGACAGTTTCCCCATGTACGCCAGCGTCTGGGCTATGATGACGCGGCTGTTGGTGGAGGCCGAGTCCTTTTCTATCTGGCGGGAAAGTATCTCAAGCGACTTGTTTATCAGTCCCCGGCTTATGTAGAAATCGGACAGCAGCAGCTCGGGGAACGCTCCGCCGGGATAGGCCGCGCGGAGCCTGTCTATGCCCGCCTTCACATCCTGCATGTCGATGGCGCTCTCGGGGAAGGCTATGGAAACATCCGCGTCACCGGGCCAGGTTTTGCGGTAATTGTAAAGCATCCTCTTGACCGCCGCGTCGCCAGAGGCTATGGCAACGGTCAGCGCGGTTTTCTGCCGGGCCCTTTCATCCGGCGAGGATGGACGGTTCTTCAGCTCTCCGGCGAGGTTCTGGGCGGAGGGCTGGTCGCCTATCGTGGTGTAGGCGTAGAGGAGGATGAAGGCCGCGTCGGCGAATGTGGAATCGTCATTCATCGCCTCCTGGCATTTTTCTATGGCCAACGGCACGTCGAAGTCCATGAAAAAGGCTTTCCTTGCTTCTTCAAGCGGTGGTGCGGGCAGTTCCTTCTTTTCGTGACGTTCGCGTTTTCGCTCGCTCTCGGCGCTGAGGCCCAGAATGCCTTTAAGGCCGGTCAGTATGTTTGTCGCAATCCCGGGGCCGGAATTGCCGGCGCCGAAACGTATCGCGTCAGCGAGGTCCTGCGCGTTCTGGAAGCGGTCTTCCGGTTTCACCGCCATGCAACGCATGATTATCCGTTCCATTTCGGGGGAGATGTCTTTGTTCAATTGCGAAGGATTCTCGCATTCCCCCGCTAGCACCCGCTTTAGCAGGACTGCTGTTTCATCGGTTTCAAAAGGGTGGCGCAGCGTGGCCAGCTCGTAGAATACCACGCCAAGGCTGTAAATGTCGGTCAGATGCTCCACGTCCTGCCTGCCTTTCGAAAACTGCTCAGGCGACATATACTTCAGCGTGCCCACAAGCTGCTGGCCTGTCGTTATGTCAAGTTCGCCCCTGCGTTTTGCCAGCCCGAAGTCAGCCAGCTTTACCGTCCCGTCCACAGATACAAGAATGTTCGAGGGTTTTATGTCCCGGTGTATTATGCCGCGGCTGTGCGCGGCATAGAGTGCGTCGGCCAGGTCGGCCATCAGGCGGTAAACTTCGTTCAGGTAGTTCTGGTCATTGAAGGGCGATTCGGAAGGAAGCCGCAGGAAATACGGCATCTGTCCGGATTGCGCCGCCGGGGCGGAGAGATAGCCGCCTTCCCTGAATTCCTGCAGTTCCTGGGCCGAGGCGCGGGCCAGTATGGAACCCCGTTCTATGAATGATTTAAGGGGATGACCTTCAACATATTCCATGATGAAGAACGGCAGGCTCTCGAATTCCCCGAAGCTGTACACCTTTATCAGGCCCGGATGGTTGCATTTGGCGATGGAAGCCGCTTCTCTTATGAAGCGTTTGCGGTTGGTTTCGCCCGCGCTTGCGGACAGCAGTATCTTCACCGCCACCTGCCGCTCGAGCGTTTCGTCCACGCCCTTGTAGACCGCGCCCATGCCGCCGCGGCCGATTTCCTCGGTTATGCGGCAGCCGTTTATTACCAAGCCGGGTTTTAGTTCCGCCATGTAAATTTCAGTCCTTGTGCTGCGGCCCGCGTGAGCGGACCCTGATTGTTTGGCCTTGCGCCGGGAGTTCAAAAGGATTGTGCGTCATTATTCTATCAAAAGAGGCGGAACAAGGGCGTTGAGGCGCGTTCTATACGGGCTTTATTTCCGGGATTTCAGGGGCTATGCTTGTTAGTGTGGGCGTATGGCACGCCTTCCTACCGGGGGTTAACGCAATGAACGCATTAACGCTGATGTTCGTCACCTTGTGTGTTCTGGCGATAGGTTACAGGTATTACGGCATATTCCTGGCTTACAAAGTGCTGGGGCTGGACGACTCTCGTCCCACCCCCGCCGTGTCCATGGCAGACGGCCGCGACTTCCATAAAACGAACAGGTACGTGCTGTTCGGGCATCATTTCGCGGCCATAGCGGCTGCCGGGCCCCTTATGGGGCCGGTGCTGGCGGCGCAGTTCGGCTTCCTGCCGGGCGCGCTGTGGATACTGATAGGCGTGGTCCTTGCCGGCGCTGTGCATGACATGGTGGTGCTGTTCGCCTCCGTGCGGCATAACGGCAAGAGCCTCGCGGAAGTGGCGCGGGACGAGGTGGGGCCGGTTTCCGGCTGGGTCACCTCGATAGCCGTGCTGCTGATACTGACGCTGACCCTGTCCGGTCTTTCGCTGGCCGTGGTCAACGCCATGGCTGAAAGTCCCTGGGGCACGTTCATGGTTTTCTGCACCATGCCGATAGCCCTGCTGATGGGCGTCTACCTGTACAAAATCCGGCCGGGCGACGTGCTTGGCGCCAGCATACTGGGCATAGTCCTTCTTTGCGTGGCGATATGGGCCGGCCCGCATGTGGCGGCCAATCACGCCATGTCCAGCTTCTTCACGCTGAGCAAGAACCAGATATGCCTCTTCATCGCGGCATACGGGTTCATAGCCTCGGTGCTGCCTGTATGGGTGCTGCTCTGCCCGCGCGACTATCTGTCTTCTTACCTCAAGGTGGGCACCATGGTAATGCTGGCGGTGGGAATTCTGTATGTGCATCCCGACCTGCAGATGCCCGCCGTGACGCAGTACACGGGCGGCGGCGGGCCTGTCATTCCCGGCTCGGTCTTCCCGTTCGTGTTCATAACCATAGCCTGCGGCGCGCTTTCCGGTTTTCACGCGACTATAGCTTCCGGGACGACGCCAAAGATGATAGGGAAGGAGAGCGACATCATATTCATAGGCTACGGGGCCATGCTGCTGGAGGGCTTCGTGGCCATAATGGCGCTGATAGCGGCGTGCGTGCTTGTTCCGGCCGATTATTTTGCCATCAACGCCAAGCCGGAGGTCTTTCAGAAGCTGGGCATGTCGGTGGTGAATCTGCCTCAGCTTTCCATTGAAACGGGCGAGAAGCTGGCCGGCAGGACCGGCGGCGGCGTTTCACTGGCGGTCGGGATGGGCTACATCTTCTCTTCCATTCCGTTCATGAAGGGGATGATGGGGTACTGGTACCACTTCGCTATCATGTTCGAGGCCCTGTTTATTCTGACCGCGGTGGACACCGGCACGCGCGTGGGCCGTTTCCTGCTTCAGGAGATATTCGGCCGCATCCATCCGCAGCTCGGCAAGCAGGGATGGCTGCCGGGCATAATAGGAACCAGTCTGCTGTTCACCTCCAGCTGGGCCTATCTTGTCTTCACGGGCGACATCTCCAGCATATGGCCGCTGTTCGGCATAAGCAACCAGCTGCTGGCCGGCACCGCCCTGCTGATTGGCACGGTGCTGCTAATAAAGATGGGCAAGGCCAGGTATATGTGGACTACGGCCGTGCCGGCGGTGTTCATCGCGATTGTCACGGTCACGGCCGGATGGAAGAATGTGTTCTCCAATTATCTTCCCAACGGTAAGTATCTGCTGGTCTATCTGTCCGTCATGGTGGTCGGGCTGGTGGCTGTGATATTCAGCATTGCCATAAGGGAGTGTTTCTTCCTGCTCCGCAAAAACACGCCGTCCGCCTGACGTGGCATCGCTTGTTCCCGCGGCCGTCCTCCCTTTTTTGGGGGGGGCGGCCGTGACCATTTTGACAAGCCGTTCCCGG
>CAYPTM010000093.1:0-8376 GCA_964413345.1 uncultured Elusimicrobiales bacterium | reverse complement strand
GGGGAGAACGCCTCCATATGGCCCCTGGCAACACTGCGCGCCGACATAGACGAAATAGTCATAGGCGCCCGCTCCAATATTCAGGACAACGCCGTGGTCCACGTGAACCGCAACGCTCCGGCTGTCATAGGGAAGAATGTGACGGTCGGGCACGGGGCGGTTCTGCACGGCTGCAGGATAGGCGACCGCTGCCTCATAGGCATGAAGGCGGTCGTGATGGAAAGCGAGATAGGGGAAGATTGCCTTGTCGCGGCGGGGACGGTCATAACCCCGGGCAAGCGGATACCGGCGGGAAGCCTTGTAATGGGCCTGCCCGCCAAGGTCATACGGCCGCTTACGGAAGAGGAAAAGGCCATGCTCGTGTCCGGCAACAGGGATTATCTTGAACTGAGGGAAATTTTCAGCAAAGAGTGTGTCAAGCTATGACGGATGTGCAGGTTAAGAAGACAAAGATTGTGCTTATAGAGGACAGCCGCGAGCTGGCCGGAGCCCTTTCCGGCGTGCTCGGGCTGAAGGGGATAGACGTGGTGGTGGCCCGGGACGGCGTCACCGGCATAGAGACGGCGAAGCGGGAAAAGCCGGACCTGATACTGCTGGACCTCATGCTGCCGAAGGTCAGCGGCTACGATGTGTGCAAGACGCTCAAAACGAACACCATAACATGGAAGATTCCGATAGTCATCATGTCCACGCTTACCAAGCCGGACCAGATAGACCGCGCTAAGGACGTGGGCGCAGACCATTTCATAGCCAAGCCCTACGACCTGAACAGGACCGTGGAGGAAATACTTAAATTCCTGCCGAAAAAATAAGTTCCCCGCAGGCGGTGTTCGCCGCGCTGGAGGCCTTTTTCGGGCCGCAGGGCTGGTGGCCCGTGACGCCGCGCGGCGGCGGCCGTCCCGTCTATGAACCAGGCCGCCTGGTACCGGAAGGCGAAGCCGCCCGTTTTGAAATCGCCATGGGCGCGCTTCTTACGCAGAACACCGCCTGGAAGAACGCCGAGGCGGCTGTGATGAACCTGGCGGCGGAAGGCGCGCTGTCTCCGGAGCGCGTTGCCGGTATGCCGATGGAAAGGCTCGAGCGCCTGATTCAGCCGTCCGGCTATTTCCGGCAGAAGGCCCGGAAGTTGAAGGAGTTTTCCTCCCATATGCAGAAAGCCCATCCGGAGGGCCTGTCCGGGTGGCTGGCGGGAGAGGAACTTCAGGCCATCAGGAAAGAACTGCTCTCCATATGGGGAATAGGGCCGGAAACGGCGGATTCCATCCTTCTTTATGCCGGCGGGCGGCCCTTGTTCGTGGCCGACGCATATACCTTGAGGATGGGGCGCAGGATGGGCTGGTTCGGCGTAGATGCCGGATATGAGGAGGCGGCTGCGTACCTTATGGAACGCCTGCCCCGCTCCGTAAAACTGTACAACGAATTTCACGCTTTGATAGTGGCTTTGGGCAAGGATTACTGCAGGCCAAGGCCTATTTGCGAAAACTGTCCGGCGGCGCGTTTGTGCCGGCACAAAGGGGAATGCAATGGAAAAGACGGAAAAAGCCGCAGCAATGCTCGAAAAAGGCCGTCCCGCGCAGGTTCTGACCCTGCTTAAGGGGGCTCAAAAGGACGCAGAAACCTTGTTCATACGCGCCGAAGCACACCGTATGGTGGGCATGTTCTCGGAGGCTATCGAGGATTATTCCTCCGCGGGGGAACTGGCGGGGGAGGATTTTGAACTCTACTGCGATATACTAAACGGCCATGCCGCCTGCCTCCGCACCATAGGCAAATCCGCACCGGCGCTGAAGCTGGCCTCCAAAGCCATGGAAGTATCCAAAAAACACGGCCTGGAGGACCTCCATACCTCTGCCCGGCTTGAAAAGGCCCTTGCCCTTCGCGCCAGGGGGGAACTCAACAAATCCCTGGCTGAGCTTAACAGCCTGCTCAAGATTTTCACCCGCCGCCGCGAGTTGGATTCCATCGGTTTCGTGAAATGGGCCCGCGGGGGCATTTACCGCCTTCAGGGCAAGTTCAGCCTCGGCGCGGAGGAGTTCCGCGAAGCCGCCCGGCTTGCCCGCAAAACGGGGGACCGCTCCGCCGAGGGTTACGCCATATTCGGCCTCGCCGGGATAGTCCGCGTCGGCGGGGACATAGCCGCCTCCGAAAAGTATTACCGCGAAGCCAGCCGCATTTTCGGCGGCACGTCCGACACCTTTGCCCGCGCTTACGCGCACTGCGGTCTGGCCAACGCTCTCCGGCAGGGCGGCAAGTATGACGAGGCCTATTCCAATTACCTCAAGGCCGACAAGCTTTACTCATCGATAAAGGACGAGCCTGACCTCGGTTTCGTTAAATGGGGCATTGCCAATATCCTCCTCAAGCGCGGAAAGCTGAAAGAGGCTCTTCGCCAGTTCGAGACGGCGCGCGGGCTTTTCGAAAAGTATGACGAGCAGCGCGGCGAGATACTTTCCCGCCTGTCCATAGCTTCAGTCGAATATCAGCTTGGAAACACCGCCCGCGCCGTCCGCGATTACGAAGCCGCGCTGAGCGAGGCCCGTCAGAACGGCCTTTACACCTATCTGGAGAATTTCACCTAGAAGATGGACTCTGAAAGCAAAAAGGACTGGATGGCCATAGCCGGTATGGCGGGCATGGCCTGCCTGCTTGCCCTTACCGGCTGGAATACCCTCTCCGCCCCGATGGGCCGGGATGAGGGCGAACTGGCCTGCGCCGCTCTCTCCTGGCTTGGTGGGGGCGTACCGTATAAAGACGTATTCCTGCCGGTGCCGCCGCTGTCTGTTTATGTCTTCATGGCCGGAAGGCTGCTGTCCGGGGCTGCGTTGTGGGGGCCGAGGCTTTTGTCCCTGCTTTCCCTTGCCGCCTCTTCCTGGCTGCTGTTCCTTTCTGCCAGAGCCTTGTGGGGCCGCAGGGCGGGCTGGTTCGCGGCTTATTTTCTGCCCGCCATGGCGGCGCTGCCTACACTGAAGCCATACGCCTTCGGCCCTGAGCGCTTCATGCTTCTTCCCTTGTGCGGAATGCTTGCCGTTTACGCCGCGCGGAAAGAAGGCGACGCGCGTTGGGGACTCTGGGCGGGACTGCTTGGCGGCCTCGCCATAATGGGCGGCTTCTCCGCTGCCGGTGCGGTTGCCGTGCTTCTGCTTTTCTGGGCCGGACGCCGCGGTTCGCGCACCTGGGCCCTTACGGGGTATGTCATCGCGGGGCTTGCCGTTGGCCTTTTGCTGCCGATGCTGCCCGTGCTGCTTAAGGGTGGCTTCGCGGCTTTCAGGCAGGCAATGGAATTCGCGTCTGTTCCGGCGGGGAAAGGCCTTGTTTCCGTCCTGTTCATGGCCCATGTGAAACTGCTGGCAAGGGCTTGGATGCTTCCCCTGCTGCTCTTTGTGCCCTTGCTGCTGTGGGGGAGGAGGGAAGTCTTCGCCTGGCTGGCCGCGGCTTTGGCCCTGTGCGCTTTCTCTCTCCGACTCACGGCTGATTTGCGGGCTTTCGCTGTGTTGATTCCTTTCCTCGCGCTTGGCGCGGCTGGCGGACTCTGCTTGTTTCTGGATTGGCTTATAAAGGCTCTTAAGGAGGGGGAGGAGCCCCTGCCCCTGCACAGCGCTCTTGCCGCAGGAGCGGTGCTTGTCTCGCTTCTGCTCCCGATACGGGCGCAGTTCCTTATGCCTCCGATAAAGCTGGTGCATGTTTTCAGTCACGGAAACCCTTTCCTTGAGGCTCCCGTGGTCGCCGAGCGTACCAAAATGCTGGTCAAGAATGGCGAAACCGTACTCATGGCCGGTTCCGAACCGGAAATTCTCTATCTCGCCAAGCTTAAGAGCGCCACACGTTTTGTTTCAGTGTATCCGCTGACCGGGCCGACCCGTTTCGCGGAGGATTTTCAAAAGGAAGCTTTGTCCGGGATAGCTGCGAAGCCTCCTCAGGTTATAGTTCTTGCGGCTTCCAACCGCAGCTGGCAGGAGACGGAAGCTTCGCCCCGCCTCTTCCATCAGGCTGTGGCGGATCTGCTCTCCGGGCGGGATTATGAGGTAGTCGGCGGGTATATCTGGGAACCGGGTAAAGGCTACTGGGCGGAACCTCTGCCCGACGCCAAAAAGGCCGAGGCCTCAATCATCGTGTTCAACCGCATACGCAGATGACGCGGGCCGCGGGATACCTATGCTGATACGCCGGGAAACCGAAAACGATTTCGACGCCATATACGACCTCGTGAAGATCGCCTTCCAGACGGCTCAGGTCTCGGATGGCAAAGAACAGGATTTTGTCCTCAAGCTTCGCGCCGGGAGAAATTACATACCCGAACTGGCGCTTGTGGCGGAAGAGGACGGAAAGCTTGTCGGCCACATCATGCTGACGAAAATTGACATTGTGAGCGGGGAACGCAGAACGGGAGTTCTTTTGCTCGCTCCGGTCGCGGTTTCGCTGGAATATCGCGGCAAGGGCGTCGGTTCCAAATTGATAGGGGAAAGTTGCCGTCTGGCGGAGAGGATGGGGTTTTCCGCGGTCGTTTTGGTGGGCAACCCCGCCTATTACAATCGCTTTGGGTTCAGGACATCCTCCGATTTCGGCATAAGTTACGCGCAGCCCATACCGGCGCAGTATGTCATGGCCAAAGAGCTTAAGCCCGGCGCGCTTTCGGGTGTGTCCGGCACGTTCGAGTGTCAAACCGCCTGAGGGCGTAACAATCTGTTTTTAAGGGAAAAGACGGGCGCTCCTGGCAGGGAGCGCCCTTTTACATCTTAAAGTCTTCGCCGAGGTATATCTCGCGGGCCTTCTTGTCGTTAAGCAGGACGTCCTGCGAGCCTTCGATTAGTATGCTGCCGTCGTGTATGAGGTAGGCGCGCTGGGTGAGGGTGAGCGTCTCGCGTACGTTATGGTCGGTTATAAGAACGCCTATGCCCTTGTCCCGCAGTTTGAAAATCATCTTGCGCAGCTCGCTGACGGTTATCGGGTCTATGCCTACGAAGGGTTCGTCCAGCAGGATGATTTTAGGGTCGTTTATCATGGCGCGGGCCACTTCAAGGCGGCGTTTCTCGCCTCCGGAAAGAGTCCACGCTTTTTGTCCGCGCAGTTTGGTCAGGCCGAATTCCTCCAGCAGGGAATCCACCCGTTCCTTGCGTTTTTTGCGGTTCTTTTCTATGCGCTCAAGCACCGCCACGAGATTGTTTTCCACGGAAAGGTCCTTGAATATGGTCGGTTCCTGCGCCAGGTAGCCTATGCCCAGCCGCGCCCGTTCGTACATGGGCAGGGCGGTTACATCCTTCCCGTCTATCATTATCCTGCCGCCGTCCGGCTTCACGAAGCCGACCAGCATGTAGAAAGTGGTTGTCTTGCCCGCCCCGTTGGGGCCCAGCAGGCCGACAATCTCGCCGGATGATATATGTATGGTGGCGTCCTTCACCACCCTGCGGTGCCGGTAGTTCTTCTGAAGTTGCTCGCTGCGTAGCTCCATGGCTATTTCTCCTTTTCCGGCACGCGTATCCAGCCGCGCGTCCTGCCTTCCACTGTCACGGTGTTGTAAAACTTGGACGCTTCCGCCCTGTCGCCCTGAATGGCGAAGTCGTAGGTCTCGAATCTGCCCCAGACAACCGGCCTGCCGCCCGCAAGGCGGAAAAGGCCTTTCCCGTTAAAATATGTGGCTTCCCTGCTGAGGGAGGTCATCTTGCCGTCCGTGACGCGGGCTCCGCCGCTTAGCAGCGCGGACTGCGCTTTCTGGTCTATGTAGGCCGCCCGGGAGATGGATGTCCAGTTGCCCTGTTTGGGATCGTCGTGGAATATGCGGACCTTGTCCCTGTCGTTCTCGGGGTAAAGCCATATTTCGCCTGTCTTGTGGCGGTATTCGGCGGAGTGGGACTGGAAACGGGTTTCCTCCCCTTCTTTCCTCATCGCTCCCCTGACATTGCCCTTGAGAGTGATTATTTGCTCCGTCCTCTTGTAAAGCGCCCAGTCCGCCTTTATGTCGTAGTTGGGGTTTTTGTAGGACACCTTGCCGGAGAATTCCTCTTCAGGCGGGTTCTTCCTCATCACCCATTTTTCGCTCCGCACTACGCCGCCCAGCGCCGGCGGGAGGGAGTATTTGGGCTCCGCGCCGCTTGCGGCCGAGGTAAGCATCAGCAAAATCAGTCCGGCTGTTATTTTCATTTTCTGGCCGTTTTCTTTATTTCTTTCGGCACCAGTGTCTGCTGCTGCCGTATTGTGACTTCGGAAAGGTCCGGTTTGGCTTCCATGCCTTTCCCTGTGACGGTGACGTCATTCTGCAACACAGTTACATTTTCGTCCGTCCATATCTTTTCCAGCGTTCTCGAATAGTGCAGGAGTTCCGTCTCAAGCGAGGAGTTTTCCTTTTTTGAGTGTCCCTTCACGCTGCCGCGGAGGGTTATGTTCTTTTCCTCCACCTCCATTTCCCCTTCGCGGGAACTGACGGAGGAGGTCTCCTGCCCGTTCTCCTGCATTACCAGCGTGGGAGAAGACAGTTTTATGCGGGTTCCGTTGTCGTAAATGTCCGCCGTGGAGGCGGTAAGCGTCCACAGCACCGTGCCGGAAGAGGTTTCTATGAGCGTGAGTCCCTGCACGGACTGCACCACGGGATAATTTTCACCCTTGCGCGTGTAGTCGTCGCAGGCGCACAGCGCCAGCGACGCGGCAATCGGCAAAAGGAAAAAAGCCCGTTTCACCGTCACGCCTCCTCATCCAGGAGCTGGATTATGTCTATCAGGTCCTGTGCGTCAAGCAGTCCCACGGGCCTGCCTTTTGAGTCGACCACGGGCAGGTTGTCTATGCGCAGGCGCTTTATGATTCTCGCCGCTTCGGCCGCCTTGTCCCTGGGGGAGACAGTGGTGGGGGTTTTCATCATCACGGCGGAAACCCGCGAGGACACGGCGTTGGGGTCGGCCTGCAGCGCGCGCCGCAGGTCCCCGTCCGTGAAGAATCCGCAAAGACGGCCTTTGCCGTCCACTACCGAGGTCGCGCCGAAATGCGTCGCCGTCATCACCAAAAGCGCCTCGCTTACGAGCGCGTCGCTTTTGACCACCGGGTTGTCCTTGCCGGAGTGCATCAGTTCGCTTACGGGCACTTCCAGCATTTTGCCGGCCGCCAGCCGTTTGCCGAGCGAGCCTCCCGGGTGGAAGCGCGCGAAATCCTCCCGCGTGAAATCCCGCATTTCCATAAGGGCCACGGACATCGCGTCCCCCAGCGCCAGCATGGCGGTTGTGGAGGCGGTGGGCGTTATATTGTAGGGGCAGGCTTCCTTTTTGACTGGAGCGGCCACGGTTATGTCCGACATCCTGCCCAGCCTTGAATCCGGGCGTCCCGTCATCGCTATGACCGGTATGCCCATGGCCTGTATGAGGGGAACCACCTTGACCAGTTCTTCCGTTTCCCCGGAATAGGAGAGGGCCAGGGCCATGTCTCCCTTGGCGAACATCCCGAGGTCACCGTGCAGACATTCCACGGGGTAGATGAAAAGCGACGGCGTGCCGGTGGAGGCCAGCGTGGCCGCAATCTTGCGGCCCACAAGCCCGCTTTTGCCCACGCCTGTGACTATCACGCGGCCTTTGGACTTGAGGATGGCGTTTACCGCCTCCGCGAAAGAGGGGCCGAGTTTTCCCGACAGGGCCGCCACGGCCTCTGCCTCGGTCCTGAGGACCGCGCGGGCTGTCTTCAGTATCGCGGCGGACGGGCGCGTTTCCGGTTTTGTCGTCATGGCGCGGGTGTTTTGTGCGGATGCAGCCACGGCGTCATTTCGGAAGGGATGGTGCGCAGCGTGTAGGGCTGCGGCAGCTTCTGAAGGCCGCGGCTGAGGGCGAAGAACGCCACTATCAGCACGAGGTATATTATCGAAAGCGTCTTGACGTGCCATTTCCAGCCCGGAAACCACGCGGGGGGGAGCGTCATGTCCCGGCCGCATTTCTTGCAGATTTTGACGTTGGACTTGTTGTCCTGTCCGCAGTTCTGGCATTTCATCTGGCTAGCTCCTTTGAAACCCTGTCAAAAGCCATCACGGTCTTAACGAAGGCCGGGGCCTCGTCCAGCGGAAGCGAGTTGGGCCCATCCGACAGGGCCTTGGAAGGGTCGGGATGGGTTTCGAAAAGCACCGCCGAAACCCCTACTGCGGCCGCGGCCCGCGCCAGCGGCGGAACGAACTCCACGTCCCCGCCTGTGGCCGTGCCCATCGCGCCCGGCTTCTGCACGGAGTGCGTGCAGTCGAATACCACGGGGCAGCCGGTCCTTTTCATTATCTCAAGGCCGCGCATGTCCACCACCAGGTTGCCGTAGCCGAAAGTGGTCCCGCGCTCGGTCAGCAGTATGTTTTTGTTGCCGGTGGACTCAATCTTCGAAACGATGTTTGTCACGTCCCACGGGGCCAGGAACTGGCCCTTCTTA